>JBJOQV010000475.1:0-4932 GCA_046049785.1 Pseudomonadota bacterium | reverse complement strand
TAGGCGATGATCGAGGGCGTGGTGCGCGCGCCCTCGCTGTTTTCAATCACTTTGGGCTGGCCGCCTTCCATGATGGCCACGCAGCTGTTGGTGGTGCCCAGATCAATACCAATGATTTTGCTCATGATGTTGTGTCCCTCAGACTTCTCAATTCAGTTGTTCAGTACTTGTGGATAACTCGGTCGCTTTCAAGCGTCAGCCGCAGGGTTTTCAGGTGCCTGACCGTTAGAAACCGTCACAAGCGCAGGCCGCAGCACGCGGTCGGCAATCAGGTAACCCTTTTGGAGCGTGCTCACTACAGTTTGGGCCGGAAAGCTGCTGGTAATCATGCTGATGGCCTGATGTTGATGCGGATCAAACTTGTCGCCGCCGGCGGGCGCGATTTCTTTGAGATGGTTTTTCTCAAAGGCGGCCTTGAGCTGGCGCAGCGTCGCCTGCACGCCTTCTTTGAGCTTGGTTGGGTCGCTCGTGGTGTCCGACAGCGCCATCTCCAGGCTGTCCTGCACCGGCACGAGGCTTTCAGCAAAGCTTTCGATGCCGAACTTGTGGGCCTTGGAGACATCTTCAACCGCACGGCGGCGGATGTTTTCGGTCTCGGCCTTGGCGCGCACAAAGGCATCAAAATGCTCGGCGGCTTTGGCCTGTGCGTCCCGCAGTTGCTCTTCCAAAGTAGGCTCCGCAGGGGTTTGCGCAGCAGCGTCCGGCTGCGCTATTTCTTGAGTGTTTTGATCGGGATTTGTCATAGCTGCATCGAAAATCAAACTGCCAACGAAAACAAACCGGCTGTGCGCCGGCTTAATCACTAAATGAGGCTGAAACCTTGCCCTTCAAGGGGTTTTTCGCCCGTTTTGCCTGTAGATGTGTCGCAAAAATCAGATAGAGCTATTTGCGTCAGCCACTATTGTAGTCAGCGGTTACAGACAGAAACACGCGTTATGCCGCAAGATGCGTTGAGGAAGAACAAAGCACTTCAAACCATGGAATCACCATGATGCACCGCCGAGCATTTCTTGCCGCATCTGCCGCCACCGGCATGGTGCTGCTGAGCAGCGCCTGCGCGCACCAGCGCCGGCTGCGCGATCCGGCGCCAAGCGTTGGTGCACCCTCTGGCACCTATACCGACGATACCTGGACCGACATCTCGCGCAGCCGCCAGATACCCGTGCGTGTGCGAGTGCCTACTAACCCAGGTCCGTGGCCGGTTATTCTCTTTAGCCATGGCCTGGGCGGCAACCGTGAAGGCGGTGCGCTGTGGGGTGAGGCTTGGACGGCGGCCGGCTTCATGGTCATCCATTTGCAGCATGCAGGCAGCGATACCGACGCTGTGCGTGGCGGCTTAGGCGATGCTTTGGCCGCTAGCCAGTTGGCCGCGCGGGTGCTGGATGTGCAATTTGTACTTGCCGAACTGGCCCGCCGCACGAAGCTGCCGGACTCGGTGTTTGCCAACGCCAACCTGAACGCAATCGGACTGAGCGGGCATTCATTCGGCGCGCGCACCGCATTGACGCTTGCTGGACAAACCTTGGGTGCCCAGCCGCCGCTGCAGGAGCCGCGGATCAGGGCGTTTCTGGCACTTTCTCCGGCTGGCGGTGGCAACAGCCCCGATGCATTTGCCAAGCTGCGCAGCCCCATACTGTTTGTGACAGGCACGAACGACGGCGACGTGGTCGGCAACGGCGAAACACCACAAAGCCGCTTGCGGCCCTTCGAATCTGCGCCCGGCCCCGGCAAATACTTGCTGGTGCTGGATGGTGCTGATCACATGACGTTTGCAGGACAAAGCAACCTGCCCCGCATGTTGGAACGCCGCCGGCCAGATGTCAGCAAAGCATTGGAGGCGCGGCACCAATCCCTCGTTCAGACGTTGACAACCACCTATTGGCGCGCCATGCTGAAAGGTGAGGAGCAGGCACGCGCCATGCTTACAAACCCTGCATCAGTGAAGGCACCTGATGTCTGGAAAACAAAGTAGCGAGTGCCTAAAGTGCCATTACGCAATATCCATGCGCCTTTTGAAGCAAAAATGGCTCAAAACCCGCATGGATATTGCGTAGTCTACTAAAAAACGAAATTCAGGGGACAGTTTGGGTAAGCGCTGAGCGTTTCGCTTGCCGGGGCAACATTAAAGGAGCCCGTATGAAACTGAAACTCGACAAAACGATGATCGTGCTCTGGCTGATCGTGGCGCTCTCCAGCGCCAGCGCGGTGTGGATGCTGGCCGGCGGCGGTACGCACAAGCTGGATGAAGGCCTCGTCAAGGCCGCGAAAAAGCTGCGGTTCTAAACCCCGGCGGTTTTACTGCGCCGCGCCCAGTGCCTTGGCGCGCTGCTGTGAGGCTGCCAGATCAGCCGGGCTGGCAGTGCGCACCCAGCCTTGCAGGTGCTGCTGCACCACATCGGCCAGCGCGTGAATAAAGTCGTTGCTGTCGTTCAGCGCCGGGATGTAGTGAAAAGTCTTGCCGCCGGCGGCTTTGAACTCGTGGCCCACTTCCATCGCGATTTCTTCCAGCGTTTCCAGGCAATCGGCCGGAAAGCCGGGGCACATGATGGCCACGTGCTGCGTACCGGTGCGGGCCAGCTCAATCACGGTTTCCTGCGTGTAGGGCTTGAGCCACTCGGCCTTGCCAAAGCGCGACTGGAACGTGACTTTGGTTTTGCTCTCCGGCCAGTTCAGCCGCTCGCGCAGCAGCCGCGCGGTTTTGTGGCATTCGCAGTGATACGGGTCGCCCAAGAGCAGCGTGCGCTTGGGCACGCCGTGAAATGACAGCACCAGCACGTCCGGTTCGCCATGCTTTTCGGTGTGGCGGCGAAACTGCGCGGCCAGCGCGTCGATATAGCTTGGCAGATCGTGCCAGCGCTTGATGATGCGCAGCTCGGGCGCATTGCGCAGCTGTTTGCAGGCATCAAACACCGCATCAAATACGCTGGCCGATGTGGTGGCGGAATACTGCGGATACATGGGCAGCACCAGCAACTGATCCAAGCCCTTTTCTTTCAGCTCGCCAATTACCTTGGCCACGCTGGGATTGCCGTAGCGCATGGCGCAGGCCACTTCGACATCGATGCCGCGGTGGCCCAGATAGCCGCGCAGCAGCTTCGTTTGCAGCTCGGTGTACACCCGCAGCGGCGAGCCTTCTTTCATCCAGATGCTGGCGTATTTGGCCGCGCTCTTGGCCGGCCGTACGCGCAGAATCACCCCATGCAAAATCAGCCACCACAGCGGCTGCGGAATTTCCACCACACGCGGGTCGCTCAAAAACTGCGCCAGATAAGTGCGCACCGATGCAGCGGTGGGCGCATCCGGCGTGCCCAGCTGCACCAGCAAAACGCCGGCGCGCGGCGCGCTTCCGTGGGTATACGGTGGTTCGGGCAGAACAGGCATGGAGGCAGTAGGTTTGGTTTGCCGCCATTGTAGGGGCCAATCTTGCTTACGCTGCGGCCGGCCCTTGTGAATGCGTCAGCGCATTGCTCACCAGCCGCGCGGTAATGTCCACAATCGGAATCACGCGTTCATAGGCCATGCGGTTGGGGCCGACCACGCCCAGCGTGCCCACCACACGGCCGTTGACGGTGTAGGGCGCGGTAACCACGGCCATGTCTTCCACCGGCACCAGTTGCGATTCGCCGCCGATATAGATCTGCACGCCCTGCGCGTGGCTGCCCGCATCCAGCAGGCGCAGCAGGCCGGTCTTGCTCTCGAATACGTTGAACAGTTGTTTGAGCCGGCCCATGTTGGAAGAGAAATCTTCCACCTCAAGCAAGCGGCGCTCGCCGGAGATGACCACGGTTTCCTGCTGTTCGTGCATGGCCTGGCCGCCGGCGGCCATCGCGGCCTGCATCAGCCGGCCCATTTCTTCTTTGACTTCGGCCAGCTCGTGTTTCAGGCGCTCCTGCGCATCATCAATCGACAGGCCGGCAAAGTGCTGGTTGATGTAATTGGCAGCTTCGATCAGTTGCGAACTCGAATAGTCTTCGCCAGTGAACAGAATGCGGTTTTGCACATCGCCTTCTGGCGTGACAATGATCAGCAGGATGCGCCGCTCCGACAGCTTCATGAACTCGATGTGCTTGAACGCCGCGCTGCGCTTGGGCGTCATCACCACGCCGGCAAATTGCGACAGCGAGCTGAGCAGATTGGCTGCGCTGGCCAGCACGCGCTGCGGTTCGGCTGGCTGAAGCTGCCCTTCCATCTCCTGCGTCTCACCCGCCGCCAGCGGCTGCACGGTCAGCAGCGTATCGACAAACAGCCGGTAACCGCGCGGCGTGGGAATGCGCCCGGCGGAAGTGTGCGGGCTGATGATCAGGCCGGCTTCTTCAAGATCGGCCATGACGTTGCGGATGGTGGCGGCCGACAGTTCCAGCCCGGACCAGCGCGACAGCGAACGTGAGCCCACCGGCTGGCCTTCGACGATATACCGTTCGATCAGCGTTTTAAGTAGAACCTGGGCGCGTGCATCCATACCGCATTGATTGTATCGAGCGCAGCGCTGCTACCCTAGCCGCGCCGGCAAAAATGCAACGTAGAATCCACGCCATGAGCACATTTGCCTGTATTGGACTGATTGGCCGCGCCAACACACCCGGCCTGGGCGACACGCTGGAAGCGATCGGCGCTTGGCTGGCGCAGCGCGGCCTGACCGTGCTGGTGGAGCAGGAAACCGCCACCGGCCTAGGTGTGGCCGGTTTTGAGGCCGCCCCGCTGGAAACCCTTGCAAGACGCGCCGATGCCGCCGTGGTGGTGGGCGGCGACGGCACGCTGCTGGGCGCCGGGCGGGTGCTGGCGCCGCATGGTGTGCCGATCATGGGCATCAATCACGGCCGTTTGGGGTTTATGACCGATGTTGCGCTCAGCCATTGGCCAGACGCGCTGGAAGCGCTGCTTGCCGGCAAATGCGAGATTGAACACCGCGCCAAGCTGCGCGCGCGCGTGATG
>JBJOQV010000474.1:0-3240 GCA_046049785.1 Pseudomonadota bacterium | reverse complement strand
TCAACGCCCAGCCTGCCGAGGCCAAGCCCATGACGCATGAGCTGGAAGAAGGCGCAGAAAAGGCCGCCGCGGGCAGCAGCATTGCCGTGGTGCCGCTCACCATTCCGCTGCTCACCGGCCCAGCCACCATCAGCACCGTGATCATCTACGCCAACCGCGCCAAGCATTGGTGGGAGTACGCCGGCATTATCGGCAGCGGCATCATCATCGGGCTGCTCACTTACTTGTGCTTCCGCTTGTCGGGCAAGATCGCCAAGGTCATGGGGGTGACTGGCATTAATATTGCCACCCGCGTGATGGGCCTGCTTCTCGCAGCGCTGGCGGCAGAGTTCATTATTTCCGGCATCGTTGAAATGGTGCCGGCCTTGCAAAAATCATGATGCAGACCATTGCAGTTGTCGATTACGGCATGGGCAACCTCAAAAGCGTTGCCAAGGCGCTGGAGCATGAAGCGGGGCGCGATGCCAATGTGATCATTACAAGCGATGCGGCGCAGATCGATGCTGCCCACCGCGTGGTACTGCCCGGCCAGGGCGCCATGCCGGACTGCATGAAATACCTGCGCCAAAGCGGCCTGCAAGAAGCGGTGCTACGCGCGGCTAGCGACCGCCCGCTGCTGGGCGTATGCGTGGGCGAGCAAATGCTGCTGGATGGCAGTACAGAAGCTTTTGACGGCAGCGGTTTTACGCCCGGCCTAGGTTTAATTGCCGGCAAATGCGTGCGCTTTCCCAAAGATATGGTGGATGCTGGCGGCAACCGCCTCAAAGTGCCGCACATGGGCTGGAACAATGTGTTCCAAACCCAGTCACACGCCTTGTTTGCGGGCATTGCCGATGGCGAGCGCTTTTATTTTGTGCACAGTTACTTTGCCGTGCCGGCGCGCGCGCAAGATGTGGCGGCGATATCGGAGTATGGTGAGCGCTTGTGTGTTGCCGTGGCTAGGGATAATATTTTTGCCACCCAGTTCCATCCTGAGAAAAGTGCCGCAGCCGGCTTGCGTCTTTACAAAAATTTTATCCAGTGGCAGCCTTGAACATCGTGACGAGTAACCGGTGACGAGTGACTATAAGCTTACGGGAGCTGTCATTCCGAGCGCAGCGAGGAATCTCATCTTGCTTGCGAGAAGATTCCTCGCTACGCTCGGAATGACAGTTTTTCAAAGTGACTACGCAGTATTCATGCGGGTTTTCAGGCAAAATCGGCTCAGAATGCCCATGGATATTGCGTAGAGCACTTCACACCGGCTCCAATTCAACTCTCTTTATCCCTCCGCCACCCCACTGTCACTCAGTACTCAGATAAATCATGCTTCTCATTCCCGCGATTGACTTGAAAGACGGTCACTGCGTGCGCCTGCGCCAAGGCGACATGAAAGATGCGACTGTGTTCTCTGAAGACCCGGCCGCTATGGCCGCGCACTGGAAGGCGCAGGGCGCGCGCCGCTTGCATCTGGTGGATTTGAACGGCGCGTTTGCCGGCAAGCCCAAGAACGAGAGCGCGGTGAAGGCGATTTTGAAAGTCATGGGTGACGATATTCCCGTGCAACTGGGCGGCGGCATCCGCGATCTGGATACCATCGAGCGCTATCTGGATGACGGCATTAGCTACGTGATCATCGGTACCGCCGCCGTCAAAACCCCCGGCTTTCTGGCCGATGCGTGCAGCGCGTTTGGCGGCCACATTATCGTGGGGCTGGACGCCAAAGACGGCAAAGTCGCCACCGACGGCTGGAGCAAACTGACCGGCCACGATGTGATTGACCTCGCTAAAAAATACGAAGACCTGGGCGTGGAAGCGATTGTCTACACCGACATCGGCCGCGACGGCATGCTCACCGGCGTGAACATTGAAGCCACGCTCAAACTGGCGCAGGCGGTAAGCATCCCCATCATTGCCAGCGGCGGCATGACCAACATTCAGGACGTAGAAGCGCTGTGCGCCGTGGAAGAGCAGGGCATCGAAGCCGCGATTCTGGGCCGCTCAATCTACGAAGGCACGATTGATTTTGCCAAGGCGCAGGCGCGGGCGGATGAGTTATCGGCTTAGCAGCCGATAACTCATCTTCGATGCAAGATTGACCACACCCCTCCCAACCCTCCCCGCCGGGCGGGGAGGGCTATCAAAACAAACTGGCCTACTCGCACCATGCTCGCCAAACGCATCATCCCCTGCCTGGACGTTACCGCTGGCCGCGTGGTCAAGGGCGTGAATTTTGTCTCGCTGCGCGACGCCGGCGACCCGGTAGAAATCGCCAAACGCTATGACGATCAAGGCGCAGACGAGCTCACGTTTTTAGACATCACCGCCAGCAGTGATCAGCGCGACATCATTCTGCACGTGATCGAGGCGGTGGCCAGCCAGGTGTTCATCCCCCTCACCGTGGGCGGCGGCGTGCGCGCCGTGGCCGATGTGCGGCGCTTGCTCAACGCGGGCGCAGACAAAATCTCTATCAACACCTCTGCCGTGCAAAACCCGCAGCTCGTCAAAGATTGCGCAGATACCTATGGCAGCCAATGCATCGTGGTTGCCATCGATGCAAAAAAGACTGGCGACAACAAGTGGGAAGTCTTCACCCACGGCGGCCGCAACGCCACCGGGCTGGACGCGATTGACTGGGCGCGCAAGGTCGAGCTGCTCGGCGCCGGCGAAATCCTGCTCACCAGCATGGACCGCGACGGCACCAAAAGCGGCTTTGACTTAGCACTCACCCGCGCCGTGAGCGAGGCGGTGGGCATCCCCGTCATTGCCTCCGGCGGCGTGGGCAACCTGCAGCACCTGGCAGACGGCATTACCCAAGGCAAAGCAGACGCCGTGCTCGCCGCCAGCATCTTTCACTTTGGTGAGTACACCGTGGGGCAAGCCAAGGCGCTGATGGCCCAGCAGGGGATTGAGGTTCGGGTGTGAGGTGGTTTAACTTTATCCGCAGCCGCGCATACAGCATTCATGCGAGACTTGAGCCAGACGGCTAACACTTCTGCTCAAGCCGACTCGCCCCGCAGCTTGAACGTTGAGCGTCACAAACGCATATGCGCCCGTCAGTCTTCAGAAGTCCACGGCGAAGGAGCCGGTGCGGAGGCAGTGGTCTGGGCGTTGCGCGGGGATTGTAAGTGCTCTGCGCATTATTCATGCGGGTCTTGGGGCAAAAATAGCTGGAAAAGCGCATGGGTACTGCGTGCCACCCAATTGCGTTTTGATTCCGAACCCGTAGCAACCGCATTGATGTAGCAGACCGCTCATGTT
>JBJOQV010000473.1:0-13484 GCA_046049785.1 Pseudomonadota bacterium | reverse complement strand
CACCGCCGGTGGCCAAGCCGATGCTTGCACGCTCGAAAATTTCATTTGAGCTTTTGAACATTCCGGTCACTGCGCCGGTGACTGCACCAACAATGCCGCCCTCAGCAGCTTTTTGCGCGACACCCTTACGGCCTTGATTCAGCCCTACGGCTTGGTCTGCGCGTTGCCGACAGGCAGCCGTATCACGCGCGAGCCGCTCTTCGTTGATCTGCTTGCCGTTGGAATAGATGACAGGTTGCGGCGTGGCGCAGCCCGTGACCGCGATTGCGGCACACAGAATGCAGAGAGCTTTAGAAAGCCGTACTTGGGTAGATTTGCCGATCATGATGTGCTCCTTGATTCAGATAGGTTGAGCAATTGCTGCTTCATCTGGGAATACGTGTTGATAGGCAACTTATTCCCAGGTGCGAGGGTTATTCCTAGGCAGCGTGCGCGAGTTGCAAACGCACTTTCGGCGATGCCATTGATCGGCTTGCGGCGTGCGAAACGGAGATGCCTACGCGGATCATGCGCACCGCGTCCTCAGCTGCGCGCGTGAGCAGCTTGCCCGCTTTGGCTATCGCCTCTTCAAGCGTGCACGGACGCGTAAGAATGCTTGCGAACGCATCGATCCCGTGTTCAAAGTTTGCGGTGACACCCTTGCCGATCGTGCCGGCTAGAGCAACAACCGGCACGCCACGACGCTTGGCACGCTGCGCTACTTCTGCGGGAATCTTGCCGTAGGGGGTTTGTCCGTCAAGGCTGCCTTCCGCAGTCACCACCAGATCGGCGATGGCGATCAAGCTGTCCAGTTCCAAGTACTGCATGACGATCTCATAGCGCGGATGCAAGGTACCACCGAGCAGGCCCGCAAATCCTGCGCCCAAACCGCCCGAGGCGCCGCTGCCATTTGCGTAGCCAATGTCTCTACACGTGGCGCTTTTGATGCATGCCGCGTAGTTCTCCAGCGCTATTGCCAGCATGTCCACTTGCTCAGGCGTTGCGCCTTTTTGCGGGCCGAACACACGCGCTACGCCACGTTCTCCCAGCAACACGTTGTGCCAATTCACCGCAGCGTCCAGTACCGTACGCTGGAGACGCGAATCCAGGTGCGTCAGGTCAATTTTTGCCAGCCGTACCAGTTCAGCACCGCCGCGGCCAATTTCTTCGCCTGATGCGCTAAGCAGCTTGCCGCCCAAGGCTTGCACCATACCGGCACCGCCATCGTTGATGCCCGAGTCACCGCATCCGAGAAGAATGCGCTTGGCACCGGCATCCAATGCGGCTTTGATGAGTTCGCCAACACCGAAGCTTGTTGTCACAGTCGGGTCGCGTTGATCGCGTGGTACCAAGCGCAGTCCGGCAGCGGCGGCCATTTCGATCACTGCGGTTTTCTTGCCGCTACCGCCCAGAATGCCAAAGAACGATTCAACTGGCTGCCCCACGGGGCCGGTGACTGTGAGGCGATGCATCTTTCCGCCGGTGGCCTCAACCAGAGCTTCTGTAAAGCCCTCGCCGCCGTCCACCATCGGCGCTTTGAGAATGCGGGCATCAGGCATGGCGCGCAGAACACCGTCTGCGATATGGTCAGTAACTTCGCGTGCGCTAAGGCTTTCCTTGAAACCGGAGGGGGCGATGAGGACTGTAAGTGACATGATGTTCTCCTAAGAAAGGCACGCTTGATCACGCGCATGTAAGAGAGAACGACGCCTTGCTGGCTTTATTCCAGCCCTTGGTGAATACCCTAAACGGCAACGGGTGGTTTAGGCAGCAAAACGGGCGCCGTAGCGCCCGCAGGCCGTTTTTTGACGAGTAAGAGCGGTTATCGGCCCAGAGGAAAGCCAAGCCACGGCCATACTGCAACCGAGAAAGCGGCGAGCAGTGCAGCAGTCATAGGCGCCAACCAGCCAGCGAGTCTGATCAAGTCGCCTTCTGAATAGGTCAGCACCCCCTGGCTGGCAAACAATGCAACAGGCTTGGCACTGACTGAAAAAGTTTGGCAAAAGCCGCTTCCAACCACAGTGATGAAAATCACCGCAGCGACGTCCATACCTCCCGCAGCCAGGGGCAGTGCAACAGCTGGGATTAGGACGGTCGCACGGGCGGTGCGCGAAGTGATCAGCAGGTGGGCCAGCACCGAAACAACCGCGGCAAATGCGGCGACGGCATACTGGTTGGACAAGAACGTGGCCGGCAACGCCTGTGCGGCCGCGTCGGCAGCAAACCGGGCAGCACCGGAACTGATTAGCGCTTGACCCATCACCAGCGTTGCAGCGAGAAATAGAATGAGGTTCCACTCGACCGATTTCATTGCTTGCTTCATGGAGACGCCCGTGATTGTGCTGGCGGTTGCAACCAGTGCGCTGCCCAGTGCGATCAGGGATGCGTCGATGCCGTGCAGGCCGCCTAAGGCCCATAGCACAACGGTGGACCCGGTCACCAGAAGAATATTGATTTGGTGGCGCGATAGTTTTTCGGTGTTTGGTGCCGGTAAATCTGGCGCAATAGAACGTTCATCCTGTGTCAAAAAAAGTCGCAAAATCAACTCGACCGCAATCAGGCACGATACAGCTGCAAACGGCGTGCCAAGCAGCGCCCAATCCGTAAAACTCATATCTCGTCCGCTGCTGCTGCGCATAAATTCCACCGCGACAAGATGCGCGCCAGCTCCAAGCAAAGAAGCGCAGGCAGATAGCAGGATGACTGTGGGGAAGAGCAAAGCCAGCGCCCGCACGATACGCGGGCGATCAATTACCTCAGCCAGCGCCAGGAACACCGGCAGAAGCAGCGCGGCCCTGCCGGAGGTTGAAGGTATTACAAATGCGGTTAGTGCGATGAAAGCGGTCAATCTGTAGAACAGGCCGCGCACGCTTGACGAGCCCGACACCGCTGAAAGCGCAAAGCGCTGCGCCAAGCCGCTTTGCCTAAGTACGGCGGCGAGAATAAACGCGCCAACGAGCAGCCAGATCAAATCATCACCAAGGCTGGCGTAGAAGGCTTCTGGGGTGACGGTCTGCAGACCCACCAATGCAAGGCATGCCGCGATCGCTACTGGAGTGTCGGGCAATCGCAGAACGGTCCACGCGACCGTGGCGCACCAAAATACGATGAGAGATACGCGCGCCGCCTCCGCCATCGCTGGTAACCCAAACCAGATCAGGGCAGGGCCGCAGGTAAGTAGTGCCGCCGCGCCAACTGACTTCATCAGCTTCGCTTGTTGCAGCGGGGTCTGGTTTGCGCAAGCGATCTGGGGTGCGGTAGCAAGTAGCACGTTGTTCTCCTTTAGATGTATCAAGGAGAACGTGCTTCGCCGAAAGATATTCCAGTACTAGGTAAGAACCCCAGTTCCAACGGCTAGCTGGCGGTCAAGCAGGGCACAAATGCTGAGTTTGTATCAATCCGTGGCCGTATACCGGGTCCACGCCTGGGCTACCCAAATCTTTAGCCTTGGATGCGAGTTGTTTGCGCACCTGCTCAGCGCCGCTCGCGCGGCCCGCGGCGATAGCCAGCGCCGCGGCAGCTGTGACGTAGGGGGCCGCAAAGGACGTCCCGGTTTTTCGGGCGCCCGTTGCAGAGCCTGGCGCCGCAGTCCACACATCAACCCCTGGCGCGGCAAATGCAATATGCTTGCCAGTAACGGCGCGGCGATAAATCTGATTGTCAGCTCGCACCGCCGTGGCGGCAATTACCCCAGCGTATGCGGCCGGATAACGCGGCCCGGCCGATGGGCCGTCATTGCCTGCGGCGGCAACAAGCACGACGCCGCGCTTGAGCGCAGTCCGCACACTGCGTTCCACCAGCTCGTTTGCCGGGCCTGCAAAACTCAGATTGATTACGGCAACGCGCTTTTCCAACAATGCGTCCATCGCCGCGACAAGGTCATACACGTCCATGCGGTCATCGGCAACCAATGCGCGGTGAAACCCATCAACAGCGATCAATTCAGCCTGCGGCAGCAGACCTGGAGTTTTACTGCCAGGCGAGCCCACGAGCAGGGCGGCAACGCCAGTGCCGTGCGCAGCGCCTGATGCGCGCTTATCCTGGCGGTGTACATCAATGACCTGAACTTTTTGGCCGCGCAGCGATTCATGCGTTGCATCCACGCGTGTATCGATCAAGCCGATCAACACTCTGCGCGAGCATTTCCCAGTCTGTTTTGGCCAGCCAATCGAGGTAAGCGCGATACATTGTTCTCCGCTGCACGCTTGCCCGGGCCGATACAAGTGATTCAAGTCTGCGGTTGAGCCTCTTTGCAAGCTCTCAACTTGGGTTGCTGCCGCGTCCGCAGACAGGCTGCGCGGCACCTGCAGACGCAGAACCTCCCCGCCCAGGCTCGCGCTACCGCGCTGCGCTTGCACGGCAAACCCCTGCGTTTTTAATTGCGCAACCTGCGCCGCAGAAAGCCCCATCGCAACGATTTCATTGCGGATGTGATTGCCGGCAAAGGGCATGGTGACGTTTTCACCGCCACCGTCTGCAGATGCGCCTGAGCCGCTGCCGCCATCTCCGTCGTCACCATCATCGCCGCCGTCACCGTCATCGGCAGCAGCGCTGTGCCATCCAATATGGAGAAATGCCAGGCTTCCGCGCTCTGGCTGCTTTAATTCGAGTGGCGCGAGAAATATCACGGCGCCCATGGCGTGGGCGGCAAAGGCGCTAATCTTGGTGAAACCAGGTTTCATGACACATGCTCCAAGGGCGTTAATGTAAATAGGAATACGAAGCAGCGTTGAAAAAATTCCGCAGCATTCGTTGGAATAACCGAGGTCTTCATGCGTATTCATGGTTGTGCAAGAAACAGAGGTGGTTATGCCTGCTGAGATCGCCTCTGACTTGGTGGCAT
Source organism: Pseudomonadota bacterium (assembly GCA_046049785.1). GTDB lineage: Bacteria > Pseudomonadota > Gammaproteobacteria > Burkholderiales > Burkholderiaceae_C > JBJOQV01. The sequence goes on along the minus strand of JBJOQV010000473.1, from coordinate 8,662 downwards.
TGCTGCCCCGGTTGCTGCGGTATGCAAAGTGTGTAGCGCGCGATCCAGACATAGCTCAGGATTTGGTGCAATCCGGATGTGAGCGCGCACTTGCAACGGCGGAGGGGCCGGGCGAAGGGGTAGCGTTTGAAGCATGGATGTTTAGGATATTGCGCAATTTGTGGATAGACCGCTTGCGCAAGCAGCAGACCGAGGGTTTACAAGTAGATGTTGAAGAACAAGATGATTTAGCCGTTGAAAGCGGTGATGGCGCAGTAGAGGCCAAACTGACGCTTGAACGCGTCCGCACCGCGATTGACGTGCTGCCGGTGGAGCAGCGCGAAGTCATGCTGCTCGTGTGTGTAGAAGAGCTGTCATATAAGGAAGCCGCGCAAGTATTGGGCATACCGGTAGGTACGGTGATGAGCCGGCTGGCGCGGGCGCGGACAAAAGTGATTGAGATGACGCAGGGCAAAACGGACCCGGCGGGAGAGATGAGCAAATGAAGTACGACGACGAAACGCTGATGGCCTACGCTGATGGAGCGCTCGATAGAGACCGTAGCGCAGAGATTCGCCGTGCCAGTGAAAGCGATCCGGCCATTGCGCGCAGGATCGATGCATTCCGCCAGTCGGCAGCCAATATCAAGCAGGCCTTTGATGCGGAGCTGGATGCGCCGGTGCCGCCTGCGCTGCTTGCTTCGGTGCAAGCTGCAATTGCGCGGGCGCAGCAAGCGGCGCAGCCCGAAGCAAAGCAAGTGCAGCCCGTGATTGTTCCTGTGGGTACAGTGCAGAAGCGCTCGTTCTTCGGCTGGGTTGCCAATGAGCCGCGTTATGCCATGGCGGCATCTGTCAGCGCGCTTGTTATTGGCGTGGCCGGCTACTTGGCAGGCATCACCTCTTCGAGCCAAGGTCTGCAGACCGCGGCGCTGCCAGCGTCCGGCCTGTCCATTGGTGTGACCAAGGACGAGCAGCGCGCATTGTCCGTGGCGCTGAGCGAAGCAGGCAGCGGGCAAAGCCGCGCGCTGGGTCGCGTCGCGGGCTCCGGCCAAGTGCAAATGGTTGCGACTTTTCGCGATCGGGCAGGCACGCTTTGCCGCGAGTTCGCGGTGCAGCGCGCTGGAGAAAGCGCAACCCAAGGTGTTGCCTGCCGCGGCCAGCAGGATTGGTCGATCAAAGCGATTGCCGTGGTTCCGGCTGCCGCCGATGCATACACGCCCGCATCTGGGCATGCTGCAGTGGATAGCTACCTGACACTGATTGAAGCAGGACCGCCGCTGTCGGCGCAGGACGAGCAGCAAGCGCTGGCGGCGTTGCGGTAATCGTTACCACGCCTCATGCGTTTGTGTAAGTCATTCATAATGCTCTTCGACAAAAGTAGCTAAACGGAGCAACGCATGCTGATCAAACGCGCCCCAATCGATGTTGAGGTCAAACCCTCGGAAATCACACCGCGCGCGGTGTGGCAAGACCGCCGCCGCATCATGCAGGCGATGGCCGGCCTGGCCGCGGGCGGAGCATTGCCTGCCTGGGCGCAATCCGCCAGCGCGCAAAAGCTGCAAACCGTCAAGACTGCGCTGCCCGCCGCGGTGACGATGGAAAAGCTCACGCCGTATCAAGACGCAACCACCTACAACAACTTCTACGAGTTTGGCACCGACAAGGCCGACCCAGGCAAGAACGCGCACACGCTCAAAACGCGGCCGTGGACGGTGCAGATCGAAGGCGCGGTCAAAAAGCCGCAGACCATCGACATCGAAGCGCTGCTCAAGCTCGCCCCGCTGGAAGAGCGCATCTACCGGCTGCGCTGTGTGGAAGGCTGGAGCATGGTGATTCCGTGGGTGGGCTACTCGCTGTCCGCACTCATCAAGCAGGTGGAGCCTACCAGCAACGCCAAGTTTGTGGAGTTCATCACGCTGGCCGACAAGGCGCAGATGCCCGGCTTGAGCGGCTCTTCGCTGGAGTGGCCTTATGTAGAAGCGCTGCGTATGGATGAAGCGATGCAGCCGCTCACACTGCTCACGCTTGGCGCCTATGGCGAGGTGCTGCCCAATCAGATGGGCGCGCCGGTGCGTGTAGTGGTGCCGTGGAAGTATGGGTTCAAGAGCGGCAAGAGCATTGTGAAGATCCGCTTTGTCGAGAAGCAACCCAAAACGAGCTGGGAAAAATCCGCGCCGCAGGAATACGGTTTCTACTCGAATGTGAACCCAGACGTGCCGCATCCGCGCTGGAGCCAGGCGACCGAGCGGCGCATCGATGGCGGCAGCAGCATCAGTGCCTTGGTTGCGCCAAAGCGCAAGACGCTGCTGTTTAACGGCTACAACGAAGTGGCGCCGCTGTATGCGGGGATGGATTTGAAAAAGTTTTATTGATCCGGCAATCGAACTTGGCGGTCATTGTCATTCCCGCGCAGGCGGGAATGACCTCTTGTGATGCCAAATCCCCGAGTAAGTTATTGGATCAAAACCGAATCTGAGAAGCGATTACGCAATATCCATGAGCCTTTTGAGCCATTTTTGCCTCAAAAAGCGCATGGATATTGCATGTAATGCATTTGAATCCATCTGAATCATGTCTTTGAAATCTCTTTCGCCTGGCGCAATCTTCAGCATCAAAGCCGCGCTGTTTGCGCTCTGCCTGATTCCGTTTGCGCGACTCATCTACCTCACGTTCACCAACGGCCTTGGTGCCAACCCAACTGAATTCATCACGCGCTCAACCGGTTGGTGGACGCTGTTTTTACTGTGCATCACGCTATGCGTCACGCCTGCACGCACGCTGCTCAATCTGCCGTGGCTGCTGCGCCTGCGCCGCATGCTCGGGCTGTTCACGTTTTTCTACGCGTGCCTGCACTTTCTCACCTATCTGTGGTTTGACCGGCAGTGGGATTTTTCAGACTTGGCGGCAGATATCATCAAGCGCCCGTTCATCACCGTGGGCTTTGCCGCATTTGTGCTGCTGATTCCACTGGCCGCCACGTCGTTCAACGCTGCCATCAAGTGGATGAGCGCGCGGCGCTGGCAAATGTTGCATCGATTGATCTATCTCATCGTGCTGCTGGGTGTGCTGCATTTTTGGTGGCATAAAGCGGGCAAGAACGATTTTGCGGAGCCGGCGCTGTTTGCCATCGCAGTTGCAGCGCTGTTGGGTTGGCGTGTGTGGCAGGCTGCGCGCACGCGGCGCGCAGTTGCTCCTGCGCAAGCCTCAGCCGGCCGATGATTCCAGGTTGCCTGTAGTGATAGTGACCGTCCGGTCCACCGTGCCATCCGCACCCTGATCAACTTCAATGGTTGCGCTGCCGCTCGCAATCTTGAGTGTCAGTTTGTAGTTGGGCAGTGTTGTCACCCAGGTGCCTTGCTGCGGTGTGCCGTCTGCGCTGAACGTGGCTGCGCCTTGCGTGGCGGTTGTTAGGCTAAACGCGCCATTGGGCAGTGTGGCGGAGAGCGTCGCCGTGCCGTTGTAACTGGTGGCCGTGACCACGTTGTTGTTCACCGTGATTGCGCGCACCATATCGACATTGGACAAACTGAATGTGCTCTTGCGTGCGCCAAACGTGGTCTCGGCGCTGATGTTGCCTGCCGTAAAGCGGTTGGTGGTTACCGTGCCTGCGGCACTGGTAGCGACCGATTGTTCAATCGTTGATGCGCCGGACAGGCGCACTTGGCGGCGCGGCAGCGCTACCGTGACACCGTTGTTGGTCATGTTGACTTTCACGCCGCTCGCGCTGCTTGTTTCGACCGCCGCGCCAAGCGAACCATTGATCGCGCCCAAGCCCGGCGCGCCCTTGCAATCGGTGAATACCAGTGAATAGGTTTCACCGGCATCCAGAACGCCGTTGGTCACGCTGGCTAGACTGCCGCCCGTGACCGTGTACACCGCCGTGCCACCGCCGCCGCAGTTGATCGTCTGGCCGGCCTGGCCGCTAGCAACCACCGCCTTGGTCGCGGTGAGCGTGGCGGCCGCCGCCTCGGTCGTGTCCGCGGGCACGTAGCTGGCATTGGCGCTATAGGCAATCACTTGATCGTTGGACAGGCCCGTGGTCTGCGCCGGTGATTCGCCGGTGCTGCCACCTCCGCCGCAGGCTGCCAGCAGTGTGGCGCTGCAAAGTGCCAAGGCAATAGGACGAAGAGAGAATTGTGTGTACATGGTGAAGTCCTTTCCGAATCGCAGTGAGTAGTCCGCACATCGGTGCGAAATGCGTGTACACACAGTAGATGCTCAGCAGCAAGCACCGGTTACACGGCATCGGAAAGTTCTTGCAAGAAATTACAGCGCGCCGCGCGTGAAACAGATGCTCACCAATATTGCGGTTTGCGTGGCGCCGCATGATCGGCTGGGCGCCGGCTCTGTGAGTTTTGTCAGAGGCAGGCGCGTTCAGCCGCGATCTGCATCTCAAGCGTCTCGCGTTGGCGAACCAGTTTTATGTCCGATCCATTGACCAGCACTTCCGCCGCGCGATTGCGGGTGTTGTAGTTGCTGGCCATGCTCATGCCATAGGCGCCTGCAGACAGCAGCGCGACGAGGTCGCCTTCCTGCACGGCAAGCAGGCGATCACGGCCGAGCCAGTCGCCGCTTTCGCACACGGGGCCAACCACGTCGTATGTCACGGCGCTGCCGCGCGGCGATACTTCGACAATTTCTGAATACGCTTCGTACAGCGCTGGGCGCATGTAATCGTTCATTGCGCCATCGACAATGCAAAAATTCTTGGTTGCCGCCTGTTTGAGCACTTCCACTTTCATCAGCAGCAGGCCGGCGTTGCCGACGATGGAGCGGCCGGGCTCCAGCATCAGTGTGCGGTGGCCGTGGCCGCGCGCATCAATGCGCGCCAGCAGCGGCGCAAACAGCTGCGCAGGTGTAGGCGGTGCTTCGTCTTTGTAGGTAATGCCCAGGCCGCCGCCCACATCCAGATGATGAATCTGGATGCCTTCGCGCTCAAGCTGTTCGATCAGATCGAGCATTTTGTCCAGCGATTCAAGGTACGGCGCAACCTCGGTGATCTGGCTGCCGATGTGTGCATCAATGCCGATCACTTCAATGCTCGGCGTTGCTGAGGCTTTGCGATACAGCGCCAGCGCCGTATCAAACTGCACGCCGAATTTGTTGCCCTTCAGGCCGGTAGAAATGTAGGGGTGCGTTTTGGGATCAACATCCGGGTTGACGCGAAAGCTGATCGCGGCCTGCTTACCATGTGCTTGCGCAATGTGTGCGATGCGGTCAAGCTCGGTTTCGCTTTCTACATTAAAGCAGCCGATGCCCGCGGCGAGCGCGGCTTCAATCTCTGCATGCGTTTTGCCCACGCCAGAAAACACAATATATTGCGCCTTGCCGCCCGCAGCCAGCACGCGCTGCATTTCGCCCGCGCTGACAATATCAAAGCCCGCGCCCAGACCGGCCAGCAGTTTGAGAATCGACAGGTTGCTGTTGGCCTTCATCGCATAGCAAATGCGGTGCTTGCGGGCCGCCAGTGCATTCTTGTAGGCGCTGAAATTCTCCGTGATCGTGCGCTGCGAATACACGTAGGTGGGCGTACCAAAGCGTGCGGCAATCGCAGGCAGCGGCACAGCTTCGAGCGACAGCACGTGATTCAAGCGCTGCAAGTGTGGATTTGGAAACATAGCTATTGAGCGGGCTTTTCTGCGGGCGCTGGCATTGGTTTGGCGGTGGGCGTTGCCGTGGGTTTGGGCATGGGCGGTGGCAGCACCAGCGGCCCGCGCTGCCCGCAGGCGGAAATGATCAGCAGGCCACAGGCCACGGTGGTTAGAATGATTGTTCGCTTCATCGCGCTATTTTACGAGCCATGACAGATTCTGAGTTTCACGCCCTTGCCAAACAAACCCTGGACGCAATCGACGCCGCAGTCGAGAAGATCGTGCAAACGACCGACCACGATATCGACGCCGCCCGCAACGGCGAGGTGTTGTCGCTGACGTTTGAGAATGGCAGCAAGATCATCATCAACAGCCAGGCACCGCTGCAGCAAATGTGGATGGCGGCGCGCTCCGGCGGCTACCACTACGCGTGGAACGGCAGCGCGTGGATTGACACGCGTGACGGCAGCGAACTGTTTGCCACACTGTCCAAACAGGCAAGTGTTCAAGGCGGATTTAGCATGCATTTTTAAGGCATGTGCGCAATATCCATGGTGTAGGCGGGGTTTCGGCAAGCACTGCTTGCCGCCGCCGGAACGGTGAGCGCTTGCAAGCGCGAACTCCCTGCGCTCAAGCAAGTATTTGCGCGCTTTTTCAAGCACTTTTGCCTGAAAAAGCGCATGGATATTGCGTAGTGCTCTTTCGGTTTTCATTTCTTACGCACGAGCAGCACCACTACCGCACCCAGCAATACCGCACTGCCCACCCACTCGCGCGGGCTAAGCACCTCGCCGGCGAGCAGGCCGCCCAGCGCCACGGCAATCACCGGGTTCACATACACATAGCTCATGGCCAGTGTGGACGACACGTTTGCCAGCAAATACATGTAGGCAGAAAACGCGCAGAGCGATCCAGCTACGACCAGGTAGCTCCACGCAAACGCCGCGATGGGTTGCGGCGGCCAAATGATCGACTCACCCCGCAGCATGCCGAGCGCCAGCAGAATCACGCCGCCAGCAATCATTTCACTGGCAAAGCCCATCGGCCCTGCGGCGAGCTTGAGCTTGCGCTGTGATAATACGGAGCCCAGCGTCCAGCCGCTGATGGCTACGAGCAGCGCAATGAAACCGGCCGGCGAAGAGGACAGCGTTGTGCCGTTGGCCAGAATCGCCACGCCTGCTACACCGATGGCAATGCCCAGCCACTCGCGCCGCGCCGGCCAGGTGCCAAACATGCCGGCCCACAGCGCGGCAATCAGCGGCGCGCAGGCAATTACCATCGCCACCATGCCCGATGTCACGGTTTGAGACGCATAGGCTGTGCAACCCATGCCGATCACGAGCAGCAGCGTGCCCATGATGGCCGCATCGCGCCACTGACGCGGCGTAGGGTGGGGCGCGCCGCGCCAGCGCATGAAGGCATACAGAATCACACCGGCAACGATAAAGCGTGAACCCATTTGCAGCAGCGGCGGAAAGGACACGAGCGCGGTGCGGATGGCCAGGTAAGTAGAGCCCCACACCACATACACCGTGGCAAGCGCAAGCAGCACTGTGGCGCTCAGCTGCGTGCGTGCGGGATTGGGCAGAGATATGGTTTGGGTCATGGGCTTTGCTCTTGATAGATGAAACTGTACGCAAAGCCGCTTGCGGCGGGCAGGGCAAAACCACAATAATTAAAGTGAAACGCCTTTGAAATCCAATTCTCGCGATCTATCCGCCTTGAAAATGAAAGCTCGCTACATTGAAAACCGATCTCGACACCAAAGACCTGCGCATTCTTGAAGCGCTGCAAAAAGATGCGCGCACGCCACTGTCTGAAATCGGCCGTAAGGTCGGCCTGTCACAGCCCGCCGTGGCCGAGCGCGTGCGCAGATTGGAAGAAGCGCACGTGATCGAGGGCTACCATGCGCGCGTGAATCCTGCGGCGCTGGGCTACCATTTGCAGGCATTTATCCGCGTGTCGCAGCACCAGCACCGGCCCACCGAAAAGTGGGCGGAGAAAAAAGCTGAAGTGTTGCAATGCCATGTGGTGACCGGTGACGATTGCGCAGTGCTGCGCGTGCTGGCGCGCGACGTGAAGCATCTTGAGCAGTTGATCGTGGAGCTGAATCAGTTTGGCAGCACGGCAACATCGATCGTGCTGTCTTCCGCGGTGGATGGGCGGGTGCTCAAGTCTGCGGCGGCGCTGAAGTAGGGCCATATTCCCTCCCCGCCGCGCGGGGAGGGCTAGGGTGGGGTTGAGCGTTGTATCTGTTTCAATTCTCCAATGAAATACAGCTCATTTATGTGCTCTACGCAATATCCATGGGCCTTTTCAGGCAAAAATGCTCCAAAAGGCGCGCAAATAATTGCTTGAGCGCAGGGAGTTCGCGCTTGCAAGCGCTCACCGTTCCGGCGGCGGCAAGCAGTGCTTGCCGAAACCCCGCCTACACCATGGATATTGCGTAGTGCTACTTAAAACTCAATATGTTTAACGTCGTCCTCGTCCACCCAGAAATTCCGCCCAACACCGGCAACATCATCCGCTTGTGTGCCAACACGGGCTGCGCGCTGCACTTGATTGAACCGCTGGGTTTTCCGCTGGACGATGCCAAGATGCGCCGCGCGGGGCTGGACTATCACGAGTATGCAGACATGCAGGTGCACAAAGCCTGGGATGCGTTTTTGCAAGCAGCAAGCCCTGATGCAGCGCGTATGTTTGCGCTGACCACCAGGGGCTCGGCGCCGTTTGCGCAGAACCAGTTCAAGCCCGGCGACTGGTTTGTGTTTGGCAGTGAAACCGCCGGCCTGCCTAGCGAAATCCGTGAGTCATTTGCTGCCGCGCAGCGCATCCGTCTGCCGATGCGCGCGGGTCAGCGCAGCTTGAACTTGTCCAACAGCGTGGCGGTGGTAGTGTATGAGGCGTGGCGGCAGAGCAGCTACGCGGGCGGCAGCTAGAGTTGCCGCGCCGCCTCTTGCTGAAATTTTGATTTGAGCCATGCGTCGGAATCAATCGGTTCAAAGGCGCGCATGCGGTCCAGCAGCACCTCGATGTTGGTGTCCATCAGCAACTGGCTGGCATTGCTTGCACCGACAAAACCGCTTTCGACTG
>JBJOQV010000472.1:0-8118 GCA_046049785.1 Pseudomonadota bacterium | reverse complement strand
CCGTAGCTGGCGTAGCCGTACAGGATGGTGGGGTTGGTACCGTCCAGCTTCAGGCCGGTCTTGTGGATGATGCTCATGGGTACCATCGCGCCATCGTGGCTCTTGACCATCACCTCAGTGGCCGTCACATCGGTGGGCGCATCGTATGGGCCTTTGGGCTGCAGGCCGGTATTCACCACGCTGCCGTCGGCATTCACCTGATAAATCTGCCGCGCGCGCGTCCAGCCTTGCAGATTGATGGTCACGCCGTCAAAGCGCGGATCGGCCGCGCTCCAATTGCTCTCACCGCCGGCCAGATCAAACGCGCCTTGCACGGGCAGTTTTACTTCCACGGGCTGCGCGTTTGCGGCCGCATTTGCAACATACGGCAACTTGAACAGGCGCTTGATGTTGCCATCGCGCGCTTCAAAGTACAGCGCATCCTTGGCCGCGGCCATACCGGTGAGCACACGCTCGCTCCCGGGCACAACCACCTGCGCAGCGGCAAGATCAATCTTGCTGCTGATATCGAGCTTGAGCATTTCAAACCGCGATGCATTGCGATAGGTGAGCATGTACAGCGCGTTGTTCATGTACGCCACGCCGGTGATCTTGTCCTTGGCGTCAAACACTTTGCGCCAGCCGGGATTGCGCGTGAGGTAGGTGCCTTGCGGTGCGGCGTAGAGCGTAAAGTCGCGCTGCGTGCCGTTGATCACAAAGCCAAACACCCAGCGGTCATCGTCGCTGATGCTGATAAACGGAATCTCCGCCGGCTGCATCGAGACACCGGGCGTGGTCATGCCGAACACCGGTTTGGCGCGCGCCACCGGGCCGGCCAGAGGCATGGAATAGACCACGCTTTTTTGATACTTCTCGGTCTCCGGCATGCCCTTTTTCAGCGCCTGCAAGCGGTTAAAGCCAATGGTCTTGCCGTCCGGCGAAAACACCACGCCGCCAAATTGCGCGCGGTCCACCGGCTTGCCCACCAGCTTGCCGGTTGCGGTATCGATCACGTGCAGCACCGCATCTTCATCACCGGCCTTGGACATACCGTAGGCCACGTGGCTGCCCGTGGGGGACACGTTGAAATAGTTGATTGCATGCGGTTTGCCGGTGGCCTTGGCCTGCACCTCCGGGTCGACCAGCAGTTTTTCCGCGCCGGTGAGGCCTTTGCGCATGTAGAGCTTGAACTGGTTTTCTTTGGCGCCGCGTTTCTCATAAAAGTACAGATCGCCCGGTGCGCGCACCACGTCAGAAACCAATGACTCCACAGCATCGCTGTACTTCACGATGCTATCAAGCATGCTCTTGCGCCCGGCGATGCGCGAGAGAGTGGAATTTGTCGCGTTTGCGTGCGCTTTCATCCACTTGGCGACATCAGGGTTCTTGACCTCTTCCATGTAGCGGTAGGGATCATCCACCGTGGTACCAAAAAACACCTCGGGCAGGTTTTTGACGGCAGCTTTGGGCATTTCCTGCGCGGTGCTAGGCATGCTCGCGCCGATGAGCGCTGCAGCCAGCCAGTAAGCAAGTCTCATGGACTTCTCTCCTTGTTTTCGAAGGATGAGAGGCTAGCGAGCGCGCCGCGTTTGGTCAAACGGTTTGCGACAAGATGCGTGCGGCCTGCCGCACGGCCTGCGCCAGCGCCTGCAAAAGCTCCGATTGCAGGCGCCAGGCCTGCCAGTAGAGCAGCACATCCAGGGATTTTCCGGGCGCGATTTCCACCAGATCGCCACTGGCCAAGAGCGGCGCCACCAGCATCTGCGGGTTCATGCCCCAGCCGATGCCCGCGAGCGCGGCATGGATAAACCCGTGCGTGGAGGGCACATAATGCACCGGCGGCTGTACGCGCTTTTTGGTGAGCTGCTTGAGAAAGCGCGTTTGCAATTCATCCTTGCGGTTAAACACATTCACCGGTGCGTGGGCCAGCGCTTCATCCGTAACGCCTTTTGGAAAATACCGCTGCATGTACGCGGGCGTTGCCACCGCCACGTAGCGCATCGCGCCCAGCGGCTCGATCCGGCAGCCTTGTACGGCATGCGGATCGGCCGTGACTGCAGCCAGCACCTTGCCTTGCCGCAGCAAGTTGCTGCTGTGGTCTTGGTCTTCTACCACCAGTTCAAACTGGGTGCCAAGCAGGCTATGAACCTGGCCGATGGCCGGCATGAACCAGGTGGCGAGTGAATCCGCATTGACTGCGATGGCTGCGCTGCTGCGGCCCAGCGTGCCTGACGCATCAGGCGCAAATGCTTGCAGTGCTTCATGCTCCAGCAACTGCAGCTGCTGCGCGTGGCGGTACAGCCGCGCACCCGCCTGCGTAGGCATACACGGACTGGCGCGTACCACCAACACTTGGCCCAGGCGCTCCTCCAGCAGTTTGATGCGCTGACTGATCGCGGATGGTGTGACATGCAGGGCGCGGGCGGCGGCATCAAAGCTGCCTTCGCGCACCACGCCGGCAAATGCAGCCAGTTGAGCAGAATCAATATGCATTAGCGAAACTAACCAATCCTAAGAAAGTTTCATTTTCCTTTATTTGCGCAAACCCGCAAGATGGCGGCATGACACAGCAGGCAATCGCTCTTTTCACCGGTTTTGGCAGCTCCGCGGCGCTGATCATCGCCATCGGTGCACAAAACGCCTTTGTGCTGCGGCAAGGCTTAAAGCGTGAGCATGTGGCCGCCGTGGTGGTGTTTTGCGCACTGGCAGACGCACTGCTGATCTCTGCCGGTGTAGCCGGGCTGGGCAGTGTGATTTCTGCCAGCCCCTGGCTGGTCGCGCTGGCGCGCTACGGTGGCGCGGCGTTTTTGCTGTGGTACGGAATCGCCGCGGCCAGGCGCGCGCTATCCAGCCAGCACGCGGTACTTGCTGCTACCACCGGCGCAGCGCTCACGCTGCGCGCTGCGCTGCTGACCTGTGCGGGATTTACCTTTCTCAACCCGCATGTGTACTTGGATACAGTGGTGCTGCTGGGCGCGCTCGCAAGCCAGCAAACTGCCGATGCGCGGCCCCTATTTGCGATCGGCGCGATCTGCGCGAGCTTTGCGTGGTTTAGCGCGCTGGGCTTTGGCGCGCGGCTACTCACTCCGCTGTTTGCCAAGCCGTTTGCATGGCGGCTGCTGGATGGCCTGATTGCAATCGTCATGCTGGCACTGGCAGCGACCTTGCTGCTCGGATAAACCGCCTCTAGCGGCTAGACTAACGGCATGGCGATCCATACCGATTCGTTTGAACCCGCGCGCATCATCGATGCCAAGCCCGCTTCGCCCAATGAAGAGGCGGTGGAGCGCGCGCTGCGCCCGCAGCGCATCGATGAATACGTGGGCCAGCAGAAGATCCGCGATCAGCTAGAGATTTTCATCGGCGCGGCGAAGAAGCGCAGCGAAGCACTGGACCATGTGCTGCTGTTTGGCCCGCCGGGGCTGGGCAAGACCACGCTGGCGCACATCATCGCGCGCGAGATGGGGGTGAACCTGCGCTCAACCAGCGGCCCAGTGCTGGAGCGGCCAGGCGATCTGGCCGCGCTGCTGACAAATCTTGAAAAAAACGATGTGCTGTTTATCGATGAAATCCACCGCCTAAGCCCGGTGGTAGAAGAAATTTTGTACCCCGCGCTGGAAGACTACAAAATCGACATCATGATTGGCGAAGGGCCGGCAGCGCGCAGCGTTAAGCTTGATCTGCAGCCCTTTACTCTGGTGGGCGCCACCACGCGCGCCGGCATGCTCACCAACCCGCTGCGCGACCGCTTTGGCATTGTGGCGCGGCTGGAGTTTTACACCGCCAGCGAGCTGGCGCGCATCATCACCCGGTCTTCCGCGCTGCTGAACACCCCGATTGATAGCGAAGGCGCCGGCGAGATTGCCGCGCGTTCCCGCGGTACCCCACGCATCGCCAACCGCCTGCTACGCCGCGTGCGCGACTACGCAGACGTGAAAGGCACCGGCCACATCACCCCGCCCATCGCGCAATTGGCGCTGAAAATGCTGGACGTGGACAACCTGGGCTTTGATGTGATGGACAAGAAACTGCTCGAAGCCGTGATCCATAAATTTGCCGGTGGCCCGGTAGGCATCGACAATCTGGCCGCCGCGATTGGCGAAGAGCGCGAAACGATAGAAGACGTGATCGAGCCGTATTTGATTCAGCAAGGCTATTTGCAGCGCACCCCGCGCGGGCGGATTGCTACGCCGTCTGCGTATCAGCACTTTGGACTGGCGCCGCCGCGCGAGGGGCCAGTAGGGGATTTGTGGGAAAACACTTGAGTTCTTAAGGCTTGTACGCAGTATTCATGGTGAGCGCGGGAATCCGGCAGGCACTGCCCGGCGACGCGCGAATGGCGAGCGCTTGCAAGCGCGAGCTCCATGCGCTCAAACAAGCATTTGCGCGGGTTTTGGAGCATTTTTGGCTGGAAAAGCTTATGGATATTGCGTAGTATCTTGGCGGAAAGATACAAGAAGCAATAGCTACGCCCAGTGGACAATTCAAGCGGCCACGCTCTGCCTCTGTTATTGCCTTCACAGCCACTATGCATCCAGGTCAACTTGAACCGGTCTCTACTGATCTTGGCGAAGCTAAGCTCTTGCGCCTGCTCGGCAAAGGTAAATCCGGTTACTCATACCTCGCAGCCCTCGGCGCAGAAAAAGTCGTGCTTAAGCAGATGCACGACGAGCCGTGCGCTTACTACTCCTTTGGCGACAACAAAGTACGGCTGGAAGTGAATGCGTATCACCAACTCACGGCCGCCGGGCTTGCGCTTCCGCGCTTGCTGAGTTTTGATGAACTGCGTGGGTTCTTGATCAAGGAATATGTGGATGGCGATGTGGCAGACCGTTGGGCCGCAACCGCCGCAGAGCTTGAACTTGCCGTCAAGCAGCTATTTGATATTGCCCATCGGTTGCAAGACCGCGGTCTGAATATCGATTACTTTCCCGCAAACTTTGTGATCAACGACGGTGGCGTGCATTACATTGATTACGAGATGAACCCTTACCAAGCGCAGTGGAGTCTTGACTTCTGGGGCATCTATTACTGGGCAAACCGCAACGGAATGCGGCTGTACTCGCAGTCGCACGATTGGCGGCACATCAACGACAGCGAGCACTCCGGCATTCCTATCAAAGCGCCGTTTGAGACACAGGTAGCGCAGTGGCGGCACAGATATGGGCGACGGCGCAGCGGCGACTAGTCTGGCCTCAAGCAACAAAATTTCTACGCAATATCCATGCAGGTTTTGTGGCATTTTTGCTCTGAAACCCGCATGGATATTGCGTATGAACTTAAAAATACCGTCATTCCGAGCGAAGCGAGGAATCTCTGGCCACACTCCAAGAGATTCCTCGCGTCGCTCGGAATGACGGTGCGAGTGGGTGCCCGTCGGGTTGTCGCGCATCACCCTTCAACCGTCACCTGTCGCCCATCGCTCGTCACACGAAAATCACCGCGCCTTTGGCTTTGCCTCCAACCCCCGCAGCGCCGGCTTGACGGTGTAGCCCTTAGCACGCAGCAGTTCCACCAACCCCTGCTTGCCAGCCAGATGTAGCGCGCCCACGCCGACGAACAGACGCTTGTCGGCGGCGAGCGCATCGATTTTTTCTGCCATCTCGCGGTTGCGCTTGGTGATCAGCTCGTCGAGGAAAAACCGGTCCGGCGCGCTTTCGTGGTCGTATTCCGCCAGCAGCGCGGCTTCGAGCAGGCCGAGCTGGCCGCTTTCCCAGGCGCGCACAAGTTCTGCCACGGTCTGGCTAGCCTTGCCGGAGGCGATGTCCTCAAGCGCCTGCTGCACAAACTCGCGTTTGAGCGGCTCGTTCATGCCGTCAAACAGCGCCAGTTGTTTGGCAAAACCTTCCAACGCGACGATGGGTGTGCCGCGCGGCGTGACCACCGCGGTGAGGAACATTTCTGTGCCGGCGTCTGAGGCGTAGCCATCGCGCACGTTGACCAGCAGGCTCAAGGTGAGCGCGGCCATCCAGGGCTTTTGCTTGAGCATTTCGCTTTCAGGAAAGTTCAGTTCGCGCGCTACCGCGCTGGCCTTCTCGCGCACCGCCTTGGGCAGTGCCTGCCAGTTGGGGCTGCCCTGCGGCTCGAGTGCGTAGCGGGCATAGGCACTTTGCAGATCGTTTGCATCGGCCAGATTGGCTTCCATCACCAATGTTTGCGCGCCAACCAGCGGCGCGATCACGCCCCAGTCCATCGGAAACCAGGCCGCTTTGCCAATATGCAGCGTGCCCATGAGCGTGTGGGTCTTGCCGTTCTTCTCAAAGGTGTAGAGCGGGCCGCGCGGCGTGGCGGCGTCAATTGCAGCGGCGATTTCTTGCGGGCTGGGCGTTGCGGCGGCTTGTGCGTGGGCAAGCTGCAGACCGGCGGCGGACAAAACTGCGGCGGCGCTGGCGCGGACAAGATCGGTGAAGCGTGACATGGGGCAATCCTTGCGGGTGATGGCTGCATCGTCGCACAACGCGGCCTTGCGCGCCAATGCGGCGGATGAGTGACCTGACAAGAGGTTTGTGCAATGGGTTTGTGCAATGCGCCGCAGCACGGCAGCCCTCGCCCCTACCCTCTCCCGCTGATGCGGGAGAGGGTAATAGCGCTGCCACGTCAAGCCGTCGATGCGGCACGGCTACTTCCAGCGGTTCCAGGCGTCCAGCACGGCGTTTGGGTACGGGTCGCGCCCGCGGCTGCCGTTGTAGCGGCCGAGCGCCAGAAACAGGTTGCCGTTCTCGCGGTCAATGTAGTGGCGCAGAATCGTGCAGCCAAAGCGCAGATTGGTCTGCATGTGAAAGAGCTTGCGCACATCGCCATCGCCGATCAGGCGCGCCCAAAATGGCATCACCTGCATGTAGCCGCGTGCGCTGGCTGAGCTGATGGCGTATTTGCGAAAGTTCGATTCCACCTGGATCAAGCCCAGCACCAGCGAAGGTTCAAGTCCCGCGCGCTTGGACTCGTAGTAGATCACCTCTAGCAGCTCGCGCCGCGTGCGCTTGTCCATCTCCGGCCGCCGCTTGGCGAGCCGGTCGCTCATCTCGCCAAGCCATTTGAGGTAGCGGATGCGATCATCAATATTGTCGTAGTTGACCTTGCGCGGCCCTTCATCCGCCACCGCTGCGGCCAGCGCGGTTTGCACGTTGAATGTAAGCGTTTCCTCACGCTGCGCGCCGGCATGGGCAAGAGTGCTGGCGAAAAAAAACGCAGCAAAAAAAAGCAGATGCGCAATATCCATGAGGGTTTTCAGCCATTTTAGGCTGAAAAAGCGCATGGATATTGCGTAGTGCCGTTCTAAATGCAATCGACTCACTTCTTGATCGCCGCCTTCACGTGCGCGGCTGCTTCTGCCAGCGCCACCTGCGTGGCCGCGGCATCGCGCCGGTGCTGATACTCCACCTTGCCTTCTTTCAGCGCACGCTCGCCGACAGTCACGCGGTGCGGCACGCCAATCAACTCCCACTCGGCAAACATCACGCCGGGGCGCTCGCCGCGGTCGTCCAGAATTGTATCGACACCTTGCGCTTTGAGCTGCGTGTACAAATTGTCTGCCGCCTCTTTCACCGCCGGAATCCGGTCATACCCCAGCGCGCAGACCACAGCCTCAAACGGCGCGATGGCATCGGGCCAGATCATGCCTTTGTCGTCGTGGTTCTGTTCAATCGCGGCGCCCAGAATGCGGGTGACGCCGATGCCGTAGCAGCCCATTTCCATCAGCGCGGGCTTCTGGTTTTCGTCCAGAAATGTGGCGTTCATGGCTTTGGAGTATTTGGTGCCCAGGTAAAACACATGACCCACTTCAATGCCGCGCTCAATGGACAAAGTGCCTTGTCCATCGGGCGAGAGGTCGCCATCCACCACGTTGCGAATGTCAGCCACCAGGGTGGGTTCGGGTAGATCACGGCCCCAGTTCACGCCGGTTAAGTGAGCGTCTACTTCGTTGGCACCGCACACGAAATCAGCCATCACCGCCACCTCACGGTCAGCGATCACGGTGAGCGGCGCACGCAGCTTGACCGGGCCCAGGTAGCCGGGCTGGCAGCCGAAGTGCGCGTCAATTTCAGCCAAGTTGGCAAAGCGCAAGCCATGGGCAAACAAGGGCAGCTTGCCGACCTTGACCTCGTTCATCTCGTGGTCGCCACGCAGCAACAACAAGAT
>JBJOQV010000471.1:0-4816 GCA_046049785.1 Pseudomonadota bacterium | reverse complement strand
GGACGCGGAGGAGCTTATAGAGGCAATGCGTTTTCCTCTGCGTGCTCTGCGTCTCTGTGGCAAAAGCCCTTGGCTTTACAGGACTGCACGCAATATCCATGCGCTTTTCCAGGCACAAATGGCTGAAAAAGCCCATGAATACTGCGTAGCCGCGATGTGCGGCTACCGCAGTTACTTGCTAGTTGCAGGCGCAGGACTTGCCGGCGCTGGCGGCACCGGCACCGCTGCTGGCGTTTGCATAGCGGGCGCGGCAGGAGCAGCAGCAGGCGCACCTTGAACTGGCGCAGGCACTGCAGGCGGCTGCACGCTGGGCGTTTGTGGCACTGGCACGACTACACCGGGCGAGAGCGGAATTTCATCTACCGCGGCAACTTTGGTGACAAAGTGGCGGGTCTCGCCAAAGCAGCTGGTGGGCAGGCCGACTTTTTCTTCATAGTGCAGCGTGACGCGCTTGCCCATCACGCGGTTGATCTGCTCGGCGACTTTATCGTCATGCACGGTGAAGAAAAATTTCTCTTGGCCGGCGCCGGGCATGGAGATGAGTGAGAGCTCACCTTCCCAAGTCTTGCAGACCCAGCCTTTCTTGCTGAGCTTTTGCACCCAGCCGGCGCGTTCGCCTTCTGAAAAGCTCCAGTTCAGTACGAAGAAAATGTAGCCCGCGATCAGCAGTGCGGGGATGATCAGTAGAAAGAACAGCCATTTCACGACACGCATACAGGTTCCGTTTCTTCCCTCAGGAAATTTGGATTGTGAGGTCAATGCGCCCTCACCCTAACCCTCTCCCGCACGCGGGAGAGGGGATTGAATTACACGTTGAACAAAAAGTTCAGCACATCACCATCCTTCACCACATACTCTTTGCCTTCAGCGCGCATCTTGCCTGCTTCTTTCGCGCCCTGCTCGCCTTTGAAAGCAATGTAGTCGTCATACGCAATTGTCTGCGCGCGGATAAAGCCGCGTTCAAAATCGGTGTGGATCACGCCGGCGGCTTGCGGCGCGGTATCGCCCACGTGAATTGTCCAGGCGCGCACTTCTTTCACGCCGGCCGTAAAGTAAGTTTGCAGGCCGAGCAGTTTGAAGGCGGCGCGGATCAGGCGGTTCAGGCCGGGCTCGGTCATGCCCATGTCGGCCAGAAACACCTGTTTGTCTTCATCGGACAGTTCTGAAATTTCGCTTTCTACCGCGGCGCAAATGGCTACGACGGGCGCGTTTTGCTCTTTGGCATAGGCAGTCAGTTTGTCCAGCAACGGATTGTTCTCAAACCCGTGGTCGCTCACGTTACCCACGAACATAGCGGGCTTGGCGGTAATCAGGCACAGCGGCTTGAGCAGTTCCATCTCATCGCTGCTCAAACCCAGCGCGCGCACGGGCCTGGCTTCGTTCAGCGCGGGCAGGATTTTTTCCAGCACGGCCACAATCTTGGCGGCTTCTTTGTCGCCAGAGCGTGCGGTCTTTTGATGACGGTGCAGCGCTTTTTCTGCGGTGCCCAGATCGGCCAGCGCGAGTTCTGTGTTGATGACTTCAATGTCGCTGATGGGGTCTACCTTGCCGGCAACGTGAATCACGTTGTCGTCTTCAAAGCAGCGCACCACATTCACAATTGCATCGGTTTCGCGGATGTGGGCCAAAAACTGGTTGCCAAGGCCCTCGCCTTTGCTGGCGCCCGCTACCAGGCCAGCAATGTCCACAAACTCGGTCGTGGCATGCACAATCCGCTCGGGTTTAACGATTTCGGCCAGCTTTGCCAGACGCGGGTCTGGCACCTCGACAATGCCCACATTGGGCTCGATGGTGCAAAATGGGTAGTTTTCCGCAGCGATACCGGCTTTGGTCAGCGCGTTGAACAGAGTTGATTTGCCCACATTGGGCAGGCCGACGATGCCGCATTTCAAAGCCATGATGGTTTTATTCTTTCAAGGTGCAAATTCAAGACCGTTATTGTACTTTTGCAGGCATGACAGACCCTTACGCCACCTCCAGCTACGCCACGCACGAAGACGCCACCACCGATGCGCTGTTCACCACCTCGCGCCTGCTGGTGCGCGCGGCGCGCCGGCGCGATGGTGATGCGGTGTGGGCGTTTGGGCAGGCCAATCCTGAATACGAGCTGATGATCTCGGGCAGCTTGCCGGGCCGCGACGTGTATTTGAACGAGTTTTTCGAACACCGGCCGCCGCCGGAGATGAGCTATTCAGAAATCTTCAAGCTCGTGGTGCTGGAAAAAACGCCGATGGGTACCGCCGCCGATGTGGTGGGCTTGCTTGATATCTGCGCCGACTTGCGCGCCAAGGACGTATGGCACATCGGTTACTTTCATGTGGCCACGCGTTTGCAGGGCGATGGCACCGCACAGCATCTCTACGCCGCGCTGGAAGACTGGATGGCCAGCCGCGGCGCGCAGATGCTACGTCTGAACGTGGCCGATGTGAACGCGCGTGCACGCAGCTTTTGGCAGCGCAACGGTTATGTGTTCAATCGCACCATCAAAGACATGGAGTTTGGTCAGCAAAAGCACGACATGCATGTGCTGCTCAAACCCATCGGCACCATGAGCATTGCGTGTTACCACGCGCTGGTGCCGCAGGATGCGCCCGCACCGCAAGCGGCTTAATACATCAAGCGCCCGCCTTTGGTCACCACCGCAATATCCACATAGCTGCTGCCAGCGTTGCCGCTTGAGAAATCAACCACAAAGCCGCCCAGATCCAGTCCGTCAATGCTGCGCAGCGCTCTGGTCAACCGGTCTGGCGAAGCCGCACCGCCACGACGCAAGGCTTCCACGAGCACGCGCGCGCTGACATAGCCTTCCAGGTGAAACGAGGAGTAGTTTGTGACTGACGATGCGTGCTTCTTCATGGTTTCTTGAAAATCGCGCTGCAGGCCGATGGTGCGGCCGTTGGGATTGGGATAGGTCTGTGCAATGCCAATGCCGCGTGCGCTATCTTCGCCTGCCAGCTTGGTGACAAGGCCGGGCGGCAAATAAGACAAAGCAAAAACAGAATTCAGCACCCCCGCGCGGCGCAGCTGATTGATGGCATCGGCCATGTACTTGGGCGAGC
This sequence comes from Pseudomonadota bacterium, assembly GCA_046049785.1. Classification (GTDB taxonomy): domain Bacteria; phylum Pseudomonadota; class Gammaproteobacteria; order Burkholderiales; family Burkholderiaceae_C; genus JBJOQV01. The sequence continues at coordinate 1,757 of JBJOQV010000471.1, read as the reverse complement.
CGATCACCAGCACGCTCTCTGGCGCGCGCTCGGCGACTTTGCGCGCGCCTTCGATCAGTGAAGCATCATCGTGCTTGGCCTGAAACCCTTCTACCTTGACGTTCAATGGCGTTGCAATTTCCTTGGCCCGCGCCAGGCCCGCAGTGCCGATGGGCAGATCCTGGTGCAGCACCATCATGGAATTGATGCCCACGGTCTTGGCGTGGTTGATGATTTTGGTGATTTGCTGCCCATCACTGGCGCGGATGTGAAACAAACGCGGGTGCCCGGGTTTGCGAAAAATATCCGCACCCGGAATCGCGTTGACCACCACAAAGTCAAACTTGTCAAAGAGATTGTCCTTCAGTGCGCGCTGCAGCGCGGCCGACCCAATCGGCGTGATCAGTGCGATGGGCTTTCTCTGTGCAGCCACCTCGATCTGCTTAGCGAACTCATCACCCTTGAACTGATCGTCCAGCTTGAAAAAGTTGATCTTGCGCCCGCCAATGCCGCCGCGCTCATTGATCATGTCAAAGTAAGCTTGGGCGCCCTGGTTCACCTCGCTCGCATCCGGCGACGGTAACCCGGTAAAGGGGCCGATCTGCCCGACAACGATATCCTGCGCCCATAGAACACTGCTAAACAGGGTGATTGCACAAAATGCCGCCACACGCCGCACCACGCGGCCGTGTGCGCTGGTTGAAATATTCATATGTCCTCCGTGTATTGCTCGGTCTGTCCGCATCGCGAGCCGCGCTTTACGCGTTGCCACAGCGGTTTTATCTGCAATCGCGTGATACTACGTGGCTTTAGCGCTGCCGTTCAGCCGTTGTATGCAAAACATCAACCAAGACGCGGCGGGCTGTTGCGCCCACAGAACGCCTCTTGGAGAAAACCCGCACTATTGCGCAACGCCCCGCGCCGCTTGGCAAAAGCGCGGCGAGTGCGGCGCCCGCTAAACTGGAGCATTGTCTCGTTCTAACTGCAACATAAAGGAGCCATTCATGACGATTCAAGTTGGTGACAAACTGCCCGCCGGCACCGTGCAAGAATTTTTTGAAGTAGAAAAAGACGGCTGCTCCATCGGCCCCAACGCGGTGGACGTGCTTAAAGATACCGCCGGCAAGAAGATTGTGATCTTTGGCCTGCCCGGCGCTTACACGCCCACCTGCTCAGCCAAGCACGTGCCCGGCTATGTCACGCATTACGACGCGCTCAAGGCCAAAGGGGTGGACGAGATTTGGTGTTTGAGCGTGAACGATGCTTTCGTGATGCACGCCTGGGGCAAAGACCAGGGCGTGGGCACCAAGGTGCGCATGATCGCCGATGGCAGCGCTACCTACTCGCAAGCGCTGGGCCTCACACTGGACCTGACCGCGCGCGGCATGGGTCTGCGCTCAGACCGCTACGCGATGATTGTCGAGAACGGCGTGGTCCAGTGGCTGGGCCGCGAAGCGCCGGGCAAATTTGAGGTGTCGTCGGCGGAATCTGCGCTGGCGCATCTTTAATTTGGGTCTAGCGTTGGGCGTCGAGCGTTTCGCGTGGAACCCAAACAACAAACACGCAGCATTCATGCGCCTTTCAGAGCAAAAATGGCTGAAAACCCTCATGGATACTGCGTAGCTGACCCAAAATTCTCACGCTAAACGCTAGACGCTCAACCCCTAAACATGACCAACAAAGTAGTCCTACTCACCGCATCCGGCTCCGGCATGGGAGCGGCGTGTGCCAAGGAGTTGGCCGCGCAAGGCTGGCGCGTGGCTGTGATGAGTTCTTCT
>JBJOQV010000470.1:0-4830 GCA_046049785.1 Pseudomonadota bacterium | reverse complement strand
GCTCATCGTAAATGCCTAATGTAAAACTTGCCGCTGGTATCTTGACCAAGCGCCGACTTGGCGCAGCTCTCTTCGCGCTTGACCTCAAACTCCCAAAACCGGATTTGTTTGATGATGTCGCCCGCGGTGGTGAACTCCATCTCACGATCAGCAATCCGGTAGCGGCGCGTTTGCCCTTTGCTGGCCTGGAACGCTGCGTAGGCAGCGCGTGCATCATCCAGCGCGCGCTGCGCCATTGAGCGCCCGTCATAGCCGGCTGCGGCGGTTTCCGGATTGGGCGTGATGACGATTTGGCCACTCGTGAGCGTGTAGCGCTCGCTGCCTTTTTCCACCCAGCTAGTCCAGGTGTAGTTGTCTGCCACCCAGTTAGCGGTGGTTGTTTTTGCCGCTTGCGTGCGGTAGTCATCACCCTCGGCCACACTGGTGAGCACGATGGCAGTGCCGCCAGCGGTGCGCGGGATCAGCCGGTACTTCAGCGCCCACCCGCCACTAGCTGGGTAGTCGGTGACGGTGGTGAGAAAGTTCAGGCTGTCACCAGCCACCAATGTTTGCGGACAGGTCATGCGAATCCTTACCCTATGCGGCGCGGTGGCCGCGCCAGCGTGACAGCGCCAATGCGCACGCCGCCGGCGGAAAGTGGTGTGGTGCCAATGCGTTCTTGAACGTCTTGCAAAGTGCGGTTGCCGATGCGGGTAGTGCTGTTGGCGGTGTATTGATCCGCGCCGCCGGCAATTGCCGCGTCAATCAAATTCAGAACATCAACGGCCGACACGCTGGCCACGCCGGTTTGCGTGGCGCTGTCGATCACGATCACAGCATCCGCCGCTTGCAGCAGCGCCACCAGGCTTGCGCCGGCTTGGTCTACCGCTGCGATCACATCGGCGGCGCTCACGGTGGCAACGCGCATGCCTGTGGCTACATCGGTTGCGGCAACCGCGTCTAGCGCGGCCAGCACCGCGGTGAGCTGCGCGCTGGCGCTATCGGCAGCGGCGGCGGCATCAATCGCGTTGAGCGTGTTGCCGCCGGACTGGCTTGCCAAATCTGCGGCGGTCACTGCATCTGCAGCGACGGCGATTGCAGTTATTTGGCTGGTGGCATTGTCTGCTGCGCTCGCCGCTTCGGATGCGCTGGCGGACACTGTGCGCAGCGCTGTGGCTGCATCCGCTGCCGCGGCTGCATCACTGGCGGAGGCGCTTCCAACTAAACCTGCCGTGGCCGCATCGGCGGCGGTTGCTGCGTCACTGGCCAAAGTCGCAGCAACGCGCTGCGCCGTGCCGGTGTCCGCAGCGCTGACGGCGTCTGTTGCCGCAGCGTTTGCCGCCGATGCCGAACTGGCCGTATCACCGGCTGTGGCGGTATCTGCTGCGCTTGCAACGCTGGCTGCAGCGCTGCTTGCGGAATCTGCGGCGGTCGCCGCATCGCTTGCCAATGCGCCAAAAACAGCAGACGCCGCCGATGAATCGACAGCCACCACACCATCACTTGCTGACCGCCCAAACACAGCTAGCGCTGCCGATGAATCAGACGCCGCAGCCGCATCACTTGCGCTGACGTTGATGGCGCCACCGCTGGCAATCTTGAAAGCGATTGCAGCAGCGATGTAACCGGCATTACCAGCCGCTGTAGTTGCGCGCCCTACTGGCACACCCGTGAAGCCGGGCACCACCTGCACCTTGTCGGCCACAAACACGCTGGTAAACGTGCCTTGATCCGCCTCAGCCCGCGCGGCGTAGTCATACGGTGCTTCGTAGGTGATGCCGCCGGTAGTGACGTTATCGACCGCGGCGGCATAGAGTACCAACGCGCCATTGCTCACAGTAGTAAGCGCGCTGCCTTGCACACTCACCGGGCTGGCGTTTGCGCTGGTGTTTTGCACAAACACAATGGCGGCATCGATCAGCGCGGCATTGTCCAGCCCGCGGTACAGCGAGCATGACACGCTGGTGCTAAATGTATTGCCGCCGGCATCGCGCGTGAGCGTCCAGCTTGCCGGCTCAGTTCCGTCCACCCCTTTAGTCCAAAAGGCAACACGCATGCCGTCTGGCGCGGAAATACTTTGGTCTACCCCTCTTTGCGTAAAACCAGCCGCGCTTAGACTGGTGGTAAAGCCGGCAGTGTTGTCATCGGTGGCGTACCACACCACCAACGTGTCGCCAGAGGTTGCGCCAGCAGGTTTTGGCAAACTACCGCTGCTTACCCCACTGCCGAGCAAAAGCTCGCTGCTTGCGATCCAGTAGTTGTTGGTAGGCAGCGTTCCCGCCGGGCCTTGGCGCGCAGCGATTGCACGCTCGCCAATTGCAGCCGATGCAATGGACATTGCGCTACCTCGACGTGTTGAGCCATTGCGCTACGTCAATGTAATCAAGATCGTATTCGTTCACCGCAGCGGTGCCTGCGCTGCGGATGGTGGCTTTGCCAAAACCTAACTCGCGACCCGTAGCTACCGGAATGTTGGTAGTAACTTCAGCCACCCGCGCATCATTGATGTAAAACGATGCGCGTGCGCCACTCTCTACCACAATGTCAAGTTCCACAAACGCGTTTGCCGCCGCCAGCACTGTGGTGTTGACCACCGTTTCTGTGCCGTTGCTACGCGCTACGCAAACATACTGCCCGCTGTTCACGCTGTGGGTGTAGCGAAAAAACACACCATCGGTAGGCTCCGCAGAAACACTGTCTAAAAAGCCAATGCGCTGCGTGTAGGTGTTGGTCGCGTCGCTCAGCGTGACAATACGCCCGCGGCTGGCAAACACCGCCAACCCAAGACCCAAATTCATGATGGCCATGTTGACCGTGGCCAGCGCTGCGCGATTGGTGGCCACCGTGCCGAGCGCGGCACGCACCAAGCCAATGGCATTGTCTGCCAAGACGGTCGCTTGTGCGGTGTTTGCCGCGCCCGTGCCGCTGACTTGCGAACTTAATGCTTGGTCAGAGGCGGTTGTTTCAAAATCGTTTCTGTATCCGTAAAGCCGCTGCAACCGCCGGGCAATCAAGTCGCCCTGCTCGCAGCAAAACACATCTTTTGTGCCAGCGCTGAAGCTGACCAGCGCATTGGCATTGGAGGACGTAAGAACCTGGACGCGCCGCAGTACGCTGCCGGTCCACTGGCCAAGACCAATTTCCCACTCGTTTTGCGTTTGGTGCTCAATGCAATAGACCGTGTAGAAAAAATTGGGCAGCGCTGCAGCAAACGTGCGTGAGCGCGTGGCCGCGCCCAGCAGCGTGGCGTCGCCCGCACCGGTGACGGTGCTTGTTTCCCGCACACGGTCAGGCAGGCGAAAACCCATTTTTATGCCGTGTAGGTGACGTTGACGTTGACCACATCCGCGTTGGCCACTACACGATCACCGCCGCTGAACAAGACCGCGTTGTACAAAATGCCCGCGGTACCATCTTTGGTGGTGACGGACGTACCAAACATGCCCTTAATTGTGCCGGCGCCCGTGAACGTAAATGAAGACGCCGAACTGGTGGCCTTGCTGCCTCCAGATGCAGCGGCAAACGCCAGCGCGGGGCGGTTGCCCGTGTACGTTGGCGCGTTGGTGCCGCCCGCCTCTGTCCAGCCCGCATGGCTGGCCATGGTGTCACCAGCGGCGATTGCGGTGTAGCCCACTGAGCTGATCAGGCCACAGAACCAGGCCGCAGTGTAGGCAGAGCCAGACAAGTACTTGTCCAGCAAATCGTTTTTGCCCACGGTGGTGACCAAGTTGTAGGCGACTGTGGACCACTTGAGGTTGCCGGCTGCGTCGCGGCACTCCACATCGAACCGCGCACGCGGCGCCTGAAACGCCTCCACGACGCCGTGCACCTTGGCAAAGCTGACGTAGGCGCGGCAGATGGCCGACACAGCATCGGCCGCATGCTGGATTTTTTTGATGATCTGGCTCATTTAAGCTGCTCCGTTTTCTGGCGTGGCTTCGGGCGCAGGCAGCGGCACGACCTCGATGCTCTTGTTTTCATCCACGATGAAATCGGCCGAGGCTTTGGGGCCAATGGTTTCTTCACCATTGGGCAAAAACTCGCGCCCTTCGTCTTTCTTTTTCCAGGTCTTGACAAGCGCGGTTGCGCTGTCACTGCCGTTGTGCACGGTGATGACGATGCTTTTCATGGATCTGCCTTGAGGATGGGTTGCAAGGGCCGGATTCGAACCGGCGACCTGATGGTTATGAGCCACCCGCGCTACCGCTGCGCTACCCTGCTGCTGTTAAAAGATTACTACCAGCGCTGCGCAAACCCGCGGCGCACTTTGCGTGCTGGCGGTCTGGATGCGGTGGCGCTGGGTTGATAGGCGGGCAGATGCGTGCCCGCGTCGCGTTCTTGTTGCTGCTGGTCTTGCTGCTGATCTGCTTGCTGCGCGCCGGCCGGCGCGGGGTTGGCTACTGCACCATCACCAGCAGCCGGGTCAAACATATCGGGCTGGGCGGTGACGGCGTAAATCTTTTCACGCTGGCGCAGCACGGTTTCTGCATGGCGGCCGAGCATGATGTACAGGTAGGCGGCGTAGTTGTAGACGGTCAAATCCCACGCCTCGTTACGGGCGCCGCTGGGCTTGATCCACCACAACTGCTTGTTGCCTTTGCTGTCTTTGAGCCATTGCCGTTCTTCTGCGACGAGCTGCTCGTAATACGTTTTGCTGTAGTCCAGCGGGTAGTGGCTGTAACCTGGGCCGGGCTTGAGCACTTGCGTAAGGCGGCCGTGCATCAGGTGTTTGATCGACTGGGTGCCGACAAACCGCAGCTCTACACCGCCTGGCACATGCTCACCGCGCCACGTAAATTCCATCACCTTTGGCTTAGAGAGCCGCAGCGCGTCGTAGGTTTTTGCGCCTTT
>JBJOQV010000469.1:0-3434 GCA_046049785.1 Pseudomonadota bacterium | reverse complement strand
AACTCATGTCGCTATGTAGAAGCAGCGCCGTCAATCCCTCCTGCGCAGGAATGACGCTCAAGACCGCGTATTCTCCACCCACTGCGCATACCCGCGCGCGCGTAGTTCGCATGCCGGGCATGCGCCGCAGCCATAGCCCCAGGCGTGGCGCAGGCCGCGCTCGCCTACGTAGCAGGTATGCGTATGCTCGATGATGAGCTGTGTGAGCGCATCGCCACCCAGCTCTTGCGCGAGTTGCCAAGTGGCGGCCTTGGTCAGCCACATCAGCGGCGTTTCAATCACCAAGCGGCTTTGCATGCCCAGGTTGAGCGCAACCTGCAGGGCTTTGAGCGTGTCATCGCGGCAATCTGGGTAGCCGGAAAAATCCGTCTCGCACATGCCGCCCACCAGCACCTTGAGTTCGCGGCGATACGCCACCGCCGCCGCCGCAGTGAAAAACAGCAGATTGCGTCCCGGCACGAACGTGTTGGGCAGGCCATCCGCGCGCAGGCGGATTTCTGCTTCCGACGTGAGCGCGGTGTCTGACAATTTGCCGAGCATGGATAGATCAATCACATGGTCTTGCCCGAGCTTGCCGGCCCAGTGGGCAAACTGCGCGCGCAGTTGCGCTAGCACCTGCAAGCGGCAATCCAGCTCAATGCGGTGGCGCTGGCTGTAATCAAAGCCGATGGTTTCTACACGGGCGTGGCGGGAAAGCGCCCACGCCAGGCAAGTGGTGGAGTCTTGCCCACCGGAAAACAAAACGAGTACGGTGGTCAATGCGTTTCCATTCAAATAGTTTCGGCGATTCCAAAAAAATTCTTAAACCGTTCGAGCTGAACCCTTCGGCAAGCTCAGGACAGGCCTTTCGACGCCCCCTCACTTTCAGTGAAATCAAAGACGCATTGCAAATGCGTTTCGACAAGCTCAACGCGAACGGGCCGGACAAACTTCCCTGAAGGTCTTTACGCAATATTCATGCAGTTTTTCAAGCATTTTTGCCTAGAAAAGCGCATGGATACTGCGTACTCATACTTCAATAATGCGTTGCGGCGCAAAATCATCCTGCTCGCCGCTCTTTGCATAGCCTAGCGGATTGGCGATCACGCGGCATTCACCCACGCGGTAGTTGCTGGCGCAGTGCAGGTGACCGTGTAGCCACACATCAGCCTGCGCCACGAGTTCATCCAGCGCGTTGCAAAACCCGGCCGTGCCGGGCGTGAGGCCGTAGCGCGGATCGTGGCTGTGCAAGCTGGGCGCAAAGTGCGTGATCACCACCGTGGTGCCCTCAAACGGCTCACCAAGTTCTGCGCGCAAAAACTGTTGGCAGACAAGCGCTTCTTCGCGCATCGCCGCCGCATCAAACGGCTGGCCGTAACGCGTGGTGCCGCACTTGAGCAAATAAAAATCTGCCGCACGAAAGGCTTTTTCGCGCTGCTGCAGGTTGTACGCGAGTGCGCCGGGCAGGCCATCGGGCCGGTTTGCGAACGCATCAAAATCGCTCCACAGCGTGGAGCCGATCAAGCGCACACCACCAAGCTCCATCGTTTGCCCTTCGAGCCACGTGATGCCCAGGCTCTCGCAGTGCGCGCGCAGCGCTGCGTAGGCTTCATCAAAATCCTGCCCGTCAAATTCATGGTTGCCCGGCACGTACGCGACCGGCACCGGCCAGTTGCCAAGCATGGGCGAAAAGCGGGTCAGGCACCAATCCGGCTGGCCGTGGCGGGCCATCGGCGTATCGGGCAGTGCGCCAATGTCGCCGGCGAGCACGAGCAGGTCCGCATCCGGCGCGGGGGTGGGCACAAAGCTGGGATCAACCTCCAAATGCAGGTCGGATAGAAGCTGAATCCGCATTACTTGGGCGCGACGATCTTGCGGTAATACACCACGCGCTCGGTCTCTTCAAAGCCCATGGCCAGATGCGCCTGCTGGCTGTCGCTATTTGCCAGTGGTGTATCCGACGCCAGCTCGGTGAGCTTGCGCGTGCGCGCCCACGCGAGCGCGTAATCCATCAACGCGTGGCCCACGCCGCTGTTGCGAAACTGCGGCGCAGTCCACAGCCCTTCCACAAACGCGACGGGCGAGGTATCGCAGCCATTCACATAATCAGTGCGCACAGACAGTTCAATGAAGCCCACCGCTTGAGCGTTTTGCATTGCCAGCGCCACGCCGTTCTTGGCGGGATCGAGCAGCATCGCTTCTGCCTCGCGCGCATGATCTTGCGCGCTTGTGTTCGGCCACAGCTGCGCGCGCATGGCGATCCACGCGGTGGAGTCGCCGCGCTTGGTCAGTACTTCAACTGTGATCCGGTCTACCATTGAATTTACGTTACCTGTGGCGCATCACGACTTTGTAGCGCATCCAGAATTTTTTGGTGCACACCGCCAAAGCCGCCGTTGCTCATAATCAAAACATGGTCGCCACTGCGTGCTATTGCAACCACAGCTTGCACGAGTGCGTTCAGATCGCCAAACGCACTGGCCTTCGCACCCAGCGGCGCGAGCGCTGCGGCCAAATCCCAACCCAGAGCGTGCTTGCCTTCTTGCGCGCCGTAGCCAAACACCAGGTCGGCGGCTTGCAAGCTGCCGGGCAGCGCGGCTTTCATCGCGCCGAGTTTCATGGTGTTGGAGCGTGGCTCGAGCACCGCCAGAATGCGCGCGCTGCCGACTTTTTTGCGCAGGCCTGCGATTGTGGTTTCAATCGCAGTGGGGTGATGCGCAAAGTCGTCGATGACGGTAACGCCGCGCACGGTGCCGCGCACTTCCATGCGGCGCTTCACATTTTCAAAGCTGCGCATCGCCTCAATGGCCACAGCCGGCTGCACACCCACGTGCCGCGCGGCGGCGATGGCGGCCAGCACATTCAAGCGGTTATGCGCGCCGGTCAGTTCACTATGCACACGGCCTTGCAGTTCACCTTTGAAGCGCACGTCGAATGTGCCTTCATCCACTACATCGCCGATCGTCCACTCACCAGCGCCAAACTTCTCGCACTCGCTCCAGCAGCCGCGCGCCAGCACGCCGGCAAGCGTTTCTTGCGTGCCGTTGACAATCAAGCGGCCGCTGGCTGGCACGGTACGCACCAGGTGATGAAACTGCGTTTGAATCGCGGCCACGTCAGGAAAGATATCCGCGTGGTCATACTCAAGATTGTTCAAGATCGCAGTGCGCGGCCGGTAGTGCACGAACTTGCTGCGCTTATCAAAAAACGCGCTGTCATACTCGTCGGCCTCGATCACAAAAAAATCTGTGCCGCCCAGCCGCGCGGAGATGCCGAAGTTTTTTGGCACGCCGCCCACCAGAAAACCCGGCTGCATGCCTGCGTGCTCCAGCATCCACGCGAGCATGGCAGTAGTGGTGGTTTTGCCATGCGTGCCGGCCACGGCCATCACCCAGCGGCCCTGCAGCACCTGTTCACTGAGCCACTGCGGGCCGCTCGTGTAACGCGCGCCGGCT
>JBJOQV010000468.1:0-5589 GCA_046049785.1 Pseudomonadota bacterium | reverse complement strand
ATCCGGCAAGCGCTCACGGTGCACAACCAAGAAGTACGCCACATTGTGCTGCACCGCCAGATGATCCCGTGGGCGGCACGCAGCAACGTTGAACCGGTGCACTCAGCAGACAACTACATGCGCGCGCACTGGGTGACGGTCAACTAACCGGTCGTTGCTACACACAAAAAAAGCCGGAGCATGCTCCGGCTTTTTTATGCCTTTCTGAAGATAACTACGCAATACCCATGCGGGTTTTGAGCCACTTTTGCCTGAAAACCCTCATGGATATTGCGTACTGTCGCCTTAAAGCTGCGCAGGCAGGCGTACCGCCGCCAGCGCCTGCAATAGCCAAGCACGCAGTTTGAGCGGTGACACCGGCTTGGTGAGTATGGCGAACCCACGCGACTGCTCACTCGTCAGTGAAAGGCTGCTGACCACCAGCACAGGAGTTTGCCGCGCCGTCATGGGAAGCCAGCGCGCATTGAGCGTATGCGCCACGTCTACACCGGTCATGGAGTCCGCGCTGCCCAACTGAAAATCGGTAATCAATGCATCCACCGGTGCCTGCCACGCCAGCGCTTGTTCTGCGCTGCGCGCCACATGCACCTGCACTTGCCAAGATGTAAATAGCTGCTTTAGTGCATCAGCGGCGACTGCATCGTCCTCAATCACGCCAACGCGTGCACCTGAAAGCAAATCATCGGCTGGCGGTTCGGCCAGACGCTGCTCGCCAGGTGCAGCAGCCGGCAGCGCAAACGAAAACTGGCAGCCTTGGCCGGGCGCCGACTGCAGTTGCACATCGGTGCCCATGCTGCGCAGCAGGCGCCGCACAATCGGCAGACCAAGACCAAAGCCCGGGGTAGCCGCGCTCGCGTGCGGTGTGCGGTAGAACTCCTCAAACACCTGTTCTTGCTGGTCGTGCGCAATCCCTGGACCGGTATCGTGAACACTCAAGAAGACCTGCCCGACAACGGCATTGCAGGCCAGCGTTACGCTGCAGCGATCGGTGTAAGTCACTGCGTTGCTCAGCAAATTGACAAGCACGCGCTGTAGCAGGGCGCGGTCTGCATGCGCCCAGGCAGCAGCCGTCTGCACATGCAAACGCAGCGCCTTGCTTGTCGCGCGCTCTTCAAAGCTCTGCGCGACCTCTTGCAGCAACGGCGCAAGCGCGATCACCTGCAGCCGCGGCGCAACTGCGCCCGCGTCCAGCCGGGACATTTCAAGAAACTGCGTGAACAGACCATCCAGCATGGTCACGCTTTGCTGCATGCGGTCAAGGGCCAGATTGTGTCCCCCGCGCGCATCTGCCTTGCGCACCGTCTCAAGCAGCAAAGAGAGGCTGTACAGCGGCTGGCGGACATCATGGCTCACGGCCGAGAAAAAACGGTTCTTCGCCGCATTGGCCGCCTGCGCGTCTTTGAGCGCCTGTTCTTTGGCCGTGTTCTCGTGCTTGAGCTGCTGCACCAGCCGCGCATTTTCGCGCTGAGTGCCCAGCACCTGCGCCACGCTGCTTGCCTGCCGCCGGCCTTGCACGAGCAAAATGCCCAGTAGCACGCACGCCAGAGCGGTGCTGACATAGTTCATTTGACCGCCGCGCAGCGGGCTCAAAATGATCATCGGAGCCATCAACCCAATGGTGAAAAACGCGTGCGCAGGAAACAGGCTGGTGAAGGTCAGCAAACCGATAATGGCCGTACCGCCCAAGGTGGCCAGCATGACGTTCCAGGCATTTGGGCCGGTTGCGCCGCCAAACACGAAAGCCGCCATGCCCCAGGTCAACCCGCATACGGCAAGGCCGGCCACATGCTTGGCCGCCCACTCTGGCAGTTGTGCATCGGTAGGTTTGGCTCGATGAAAGCGGCTGCGCAGCCACAAATACCAACAATGATTGCCCGCGACACCTACAAACCAGATCGCTGCAGTCAGCTTGGGCACCTTGTCCCAGTAATGCACGGTCGCGATCAGTGCTGCGACAACACCCAGCACAGGTGAGCTGGGCGAAATCGCAAACTGCAGGCGCACCTGCTCGGCGTCTTCAATCTGCCGCGCAATCCATTGGCTCCACAATTGCCAGACGCGGCTCATGCCGCCCCGTTCCGGCGTTTTACCAAGCGTGGTTGGCCAGCAGACGGGCTGATGCGCGTGTTGTGTTTCATAAACATTGAAAGCTGCTGCACGTCGGTGCCTTTGTCATTTCAGTGTGGCCAGGGATTGAGACAAACCGCGCCGGCACGTTGCACAGCGCGTCAAGGCTTCCGGAGGCCTTGCACACGCGTACAAAAGAAACCGGAATGCCCACTTCTGTGTGCGATTGAAACAAGTATTCACACAAGACGCACGAGCATTCTAACCGTGCAAAGAACTTGATACTACGCTTTATTCATGCGGGTTTTGAGCCATTTTTGCCCCAAAAGGCGCATGGATATTGCGTAGTTACCTTGCAGTGCCCGCGCATTGAGAAATGCTTGTCCGATGCAGCTGCACTGACCGCTCTGTGGAGCCGGCTTGGTGCAGGGCTGTTGTTTTAGAGCCTTCTATCAAATCCACGTTCAAGCCTGTCGATGGGCCGCATGAGAGTGAGCCACGCGGCCACCCTGTACCAAAGTACATCAGCACTTAAGTACATCAGCACCTAAGTTCAGTAGCGCGAGCAGTTGCGCAAAAGTTATTGTCCATCGTAAGCAGTTACGCCGTATGACCCAAAAGCTTCGGCCACTGCGCTTGCTCATGCGCCCGTTCTTTGCCAAGTTCCGGCGCGATGTATTTGGATGAATTCTTAAGGAGTAGCTTGATGAACCAAACCCCCAGCGTTTCGCAGCGCGCCGTCGGGACTCTGCGAACCCTCGCCACGACCTTGACCCTGGCTGCACTGGTTGCTGCCTGCGGCGGTGGGGGCGGTGGTGACCCCGTGCCGGAACCGACGCCGACGCCGACTCCAACCTCTACCCCGACACCTGGGCCAACACCCACACCGACGCCGACACCCACTCCGACGCCTACTGCGACACCTACACCTACGCCGACACCTACTGCGACTCCAACACCGACGCCGACGCCGACTCCAACACCGACTCCCACGCCAACGCCAACACCAACCCCGACGCCGCCCGCATCATGGCAAACCGCGCAAGCACTGGAATCGAGCAATGATTTTGATGTAGATGACGACTCTCTGCTCGCGATCGGCCCTAATGGTGATGCCATCACGATATGGCAGCAGTCAGACGGCACACCGGACGGCAGTACACGGAAGGTGTACTCGCGTCGCTATGTAGTGGGACAAGGTTGGCAACCGCCGGTGGTTGTACCCGGCTTGCTAGCAGGCAGTTCGGTGACCTTTGCGCAGGGTAGTTTGTTCCTGGATGCGAACGGTACTGCAACGTGGATCAGACCCAACTTTGAAACTCGCCGCTACACGGTGGCTGATGGTTGGGGTACCGCGTTCTTCCCCGCCAATAGCGCCAATGGGTCTTTGTCCTCAGCGGTTATGGATAGCCGCGGCAAGATCTCTATCCTCGGTATTGGCGGTAGTCAACTGCTGTACAACGCTCTGCTTCCAGGCGGTCAATGGGGAACTTGGGCGGAAGTTGACGGCGAAGACCGGCCCATCAGCCGGGCAGCGCTGGCGCACAATGACAACGATACATTTGTTGCCGTATGGCGCTTCCAAAATCCAGGGGATTCCAACTACAGCGTTAAGGCCAGTGTCGCAACAGCGCCTGCTGGCTGGGGTACGCCTACGACACTGGACAATAGTTTCGACAACGTTAACAACGACACGCGTCTACGCGCCGCGATGGATAGTGCCGGTAATGCGATTGCGATGTGGCATCAAGGAGGTACGGTGTACGCCAACCGCTACGCTGCCGGCTCGGGTTGGGGTACGGCCTCGGTGCTGGATAACACCGTGGGTTCAACGTTTAGCGTGAATATCAACCTGGCCATGGCACCAAACGGCCGGGCAGTTGCAGCGTGGAGTGTTGGCCTGTTCCCGTTCAAGACCACGGTGTTCACGCCGGGCACGGGTTGGTCTGCACCTGCTGAACTTGCGCCCTACAACATTGATCGGCAATTGGCCATAGACAACAACGGCAATGCGATGGTGATGTATATCTCAGTCCCGGTGTACCCAAATCCCACCAGTGCTGAATTCAACCTGTATGTGCACACCCTTGCACCCGGGGGCGCTTGGAGCGCGCGTCAAAACATCGAGACGGGTGTTGGTGACGTTAGTGATGTTAGGTTTGCCATGAATGCCGCCGGTCAGGCAATTGCGGTGTGGCGTCAGGAGGATACGGCTACCAACCCCACGCGCCTAAGTTTCTGGGGGGCGGTCGCGCGCTAGAAACTAGAAACACTCGCTTGTGCGATTGTGAAAACCGCCGGCTTGCCCGGCGGTTTTTTTTGCACAAGCACCGGCAGGTCAACATCAAAGACGCTTAAGGAAACACAATTAAGACCACGCGCGTTAAACCTGTCGACATGCACTTGCAAAAAGCTAAAACAAGTACTTGTAAGTGAGATTCGACAAGCTCAGCCCGAACGGAGAGCGTGATCCAGGTTTCCGTAGGATTTCAAACCGTCGCCTGCCCGCGCGTGGCCCACTTGGTGTAGCGGTTTTCTACCCAAGCAAGGATGTAGTACATCGCCACGGCCATGACGCTGATCACGATCAACCCAGCAAATACTAGCGGCATGCGCAGTTGCGACGACGCGCTCATCATCAAGTACCCGATTCCTTTGTTGGAGGCCACGGTTTCAGACACAACCGACCCGACAAACGCGAGTGTGATCGCCACTTTGAGTGACGCAAGAAAATACGGCAGTGAGCGTGGCAGCCCTACTTTGAGCAGCACATCACGCTTTTTGGCGCCAAGCACGCGCAGTACATCTTCAAGTTCAGGCTCGAGCGTCGCAAGGCCGGTGGCCACATTCACGAGGATTGGAAAAAACGCGATCAAAAATGCCGTCAGAATTGCGGGAATGGTGCCAATGCCAAACCACACGACCAGCACCGGTACAAATGCGGCTTTGGGAATGCCATTAAAGCCCACCAGCAGCGGATAGGCGCCGCGGTAGATCGCTGGCGAGGTGCCAACGGCCACGCCGATCAGCACACCCACCACCACGGCAAGTGCAAAGCCAGCCATGGTGGTCCAAAAGGTTTGAATCGCGTGGTCGAGAATGACCATGCGAAATTCCCATAGCGAGGCAAAGATCTTGCTCGGCGCGGGCAGGATGAAGTCGCTGACCTGAAACGCGCGGCAGGCAAGCTCCCACACCGCCAGCAGAATCAAGAACCAGATCAGTGCGGTGTAGCGGTCGTAGAAATTTAGTTTTTTTGTTGACATGGCTGAATGTAGTGATGATCTCGCAAGTTGTTTACGGCGCGGGGCGCTCTACCCTCACCCTAGCCCTCTCCCTACAAGGGAGAGGGGATAACTTCTTCTCCCTTGCGGGGAGAAGGTTGGGATGAGGGTAGGCTCGTTGCATGAGGCCAAAATCACAAATAAACCCTAAGCAGGTGTAGCAGTCGGCAGCGGCTGCCGTACATGGCCAATCAGCGCGCGCAGCTCATGCACGATGTCGGTGAACTGCGGCGTGTAG
>JBJOQV010000467.1:0-2838 GCA_046049785.1 Pseudomonadota bacterium | reverse complement strand
CAGGTGGATCAACGAGGTGATGAAGAGGCGCGCTATTTTGTATTACCAAACAGAGACTAAGTATCAGCCGCCAAGGAGTGTCCTGAGAACAAGAGAGGTAGTGTCGTCTCCGCGCAGGCCGGGACCCAATGTTTCTTGGGGTAATGAGGTCTGCGCAAAACTGGATCCCGGCCTGCGCCGGGATGACAGCGGTCTGATCTATGACAGCTCTACGCAATATCCATGCGCTTTTCCAGCCACTTTTGCTCGAAAAAGCGCATGAAACCTGCGTACTCTACTCATCAAACCGCGTGATCTGAATCGCCTGCGGCACCTCGCACGGCTCTTCATCAAACGCAATATCACCGCCCGCATCCGGCGCGCCGGTGGCCTGCAGGTTCTTGAAGCCGAACAAGTCAGCGTCCATCAAGTGCGAAGGCACAATCCGTGTGAGGGCATTGAAGGTATTTTCGACCCGGCCAGGATGCGATTTTTCCCATGCGCGCAGCATCGCCGTCATTTCTTTGCGCTTTAGATTTTCCTGGCTGCCGCACAGATTGCAGGGGATGATGGGAAACGCTTTGACCTCTGCGTAGCGAATCAGATCCGCTTCTTTCACATACGCGAGTGGGCGGATAACGATGTGTTTGCCGTCATCGCTTTGCAGCTTGGGCGGCATGGCCTTGAGCTTGCCGCCGTAAAACATATTGAGAAAAAATGTGGCGAGAATGTCGTCGCGGTGATGGCCGAGCGCAATTTTTGTTGCGCCTAGCTCAGTGGCAACGCGGTACAAAATCGCGCGCCGCAAGCGGCTGCACAGGCTGCACATCGTCTTGCCTTCGGGGATGTTGCGCTTGACGATGGTGTAGGTGTCTTGCGTTTCGATATGAAACGGCACGCCGAGTTTTTGCAAGTATGCAGGCAGAATGTGATCGGGAAAGCCCGGCTGCTTCTGGTCCAGATTGACTGCGATCAACTCAAACCGGACCGGCGCGCGCTCGCGCAGCTTGCCCAGCACATCCAGCATTGCATAGCTGTCCTTGCCGCCGGAGAGGCAGACCATCACTTTGTCGCCTTCTTCAATCATGTTGAAGTCGACAATCGCCTGGCCGGTCAGGCGCACCAGGCGCTTTTCTAGTTTGTTGTTTTCAAACGCGATTTTCTCGGCGCGCTTGGTGTCGAGAATGGCTTGTTCGTGTAGTGATGCGTTCATGGCGTGCTCGATGACCAAATGATTTTGGCGCTTTGCGCCTTCAATGACGAAATGACCGGCTAGCGCGCTTTTGGTCATTTTGTCATTGAAGCTGCGAAAGCAGCAAAGTCATTCCGTCATTTCTACTTGATGTGAAACACTTCCACCCCCACCGCATCGCAGTCGGGGTAGACATCGGGTTTTTCGGTACTTACGCGCACTGCGCGCACTTTGGGATGCGCGAGCATGAGCTTGGCAATATCGTCCACCAGTGTCTCTTGCAAATTGATATGGCCTTGCTTGATGCGGTCCATCACACTTTGGCGGATGAAATCGTAATCCAGCACGTCAGTGATTTTGTCGTGCGCGGGCTGGGATTCTGCCAGCGGTACAAACAAGTCCACGTTGATCACCATGCGCTGCGCGCCGGCTTTTTCAAAATCGTGGATGCCGATGTTGGCGGGCACAACAAAATTGCGCAGGAATAGTTTGCGGCAGTCGGCCAGCTTTGGGTGCGAGAGAGTGGCGAGCATGCAATCCTTTAAGAGCTAAGCGCCGCTGCGGCCATCCGCACCGGTAAGAAACATCACATCGCGTTGCAAAGGCACGAGATGTTGGCCGCCATCGACCACGATGGTGGTGCCCGTGATGGCCGGCGATTCAGCCACAAACACGCAGGTGCGCGCCACATCTTCCGGCGTGCTGCTTCTGCCCAGCGGCGTGGCGGCATGCGCTTTTTCAAACCCGGCGGCAGTCTGGTCGCCGGAGGTGAGCGTGATGCCGGGCGCCACGCCAACCACGCGCACGCTGGGGGCGAGCGCTTGTGCAAGCATGACGGTGGCCGCGTGAAGCGCGGCCTTGGAAAGCGTGTAGCTTAGAAAATCCGGGTTCAGATTAAACAGCTTTTGGTCCAGCAGATTGATCACTACGCCGTGCGCGTCTTTGGGCAGCAGGCGGTGCAGCTCGCGCGCCAGCACAATCGGCGCTGCAACGTTGGGCCGCAGGTGGGCCATGAGCTTGTCATAGGAAAAATCGCGCGCCACATCCAGCTCAAAGCGTGATGCGTTGTTGATCACCGCATCCAGCCGGCCAAAGGCGGCGAGCGATTCTGAAATCAAACGCGTAGTCTGCGCTTCAACCGCCAAGTCGGCCTGCAGCGCAATCGCCTGCACACCAAGCGCTTGCAACTGTTTGACTGTATCCAGCGCCGCGTCGCGCGAGCTGCCGTAATGCACGGCCACGTTCCAGCCGTGCTTGGCAAACGCAAGGGCAATGCTCTGGCCGATGCGCTTGGCGCCGCCGGTGACAAGAACGCTTTTCTGGCTCATCGCCGCATTTTACGGCCCTGTAGGCTACAGTGCCGGCATGAAATTGTTAGAGCTGATTCGCAAGGAGATTGTGCAAGGCAACGGCTTTTTGCCGTTTGACCGTTATATGCGGCTTGCGCTGTACGCGCCCGGCCTGGGTTACTACAGCAGCGGCGTGCCGATGGGCAGCAACAACCGTGGTGGTGACTTCACCACCGCGCCAGAGATGACGCCACTGTTTGGCCGCACCCTCGCAAGGCAGCTTGCACAGCTGTTTGGATCGGGCGCTGCGCCCACGGTGCTGGAATTTGGCGCCGGCACCGGCAAGCTCGCGCGCGCTGTGCTGGAGGGGCTTTCCGA
>JBJOQV010000466.1:0-2955 GCA_046049785.1 Pseudomonadota bacterium | reverse complement strand
AGGCAGCCCGAAAGGCCAGCGGGTACGGCGCGCCGGATATCGGGGCGCCCAGATTCGAACTGGGGACCCCCTGCTCCCAAAGCAGGTGCGCTAACCAGACTGCGCTACACCCCGAAGCCTTCTATTGTAACCGTACCCAGCAATTAGGCCAAATCTACAAGGGATTTACCCGAAAGTGGCGGCGAGACTGTCGCGTTTGCCATGGTTTTGAAATATGGTCTCTAAATACTGCTTTATCGATCAGACAAAGGGGTGAGTCATGGCAAAAAGCTTCGCGGCGATGGAAAATTCCAACGTTTCTTCTAATCCGGACATTCATTCCGTGTCCAACCCGTCGCGCCGTATGTTTGTGCAAGGCGGGTTGGCGGCCGCAGTCGGCAGCCTGTTCGCGCCGCTCACGGGCTGCGCCACTTCCGCTGGGTCTGGATCTGGGTCTGCGTTTGCCGGTCTGCCGATGCTCGGCTTTGTAGGCGTGCCGGTTTCATCGGCAGATGAAGTCGCGGTACCAATGGGTTACACCGCCCGCCCCATCGCGCCCTGGGGCGAACCGGTTGGCATTGCCGGCAACATGCCGGCATTCAAAACAGATGCGAGCAACAGCGCCGCTGAACAGGCCGTGCAGATGGGCATGCACCACGACGGCATTCACTATTTTCCGCTAGATGGCAGCAAGCGCGGACTGCTGGTCATTAATCACGAGTATGTAGATGACGGCCTGTTGCACACCGACGGCATGAAGACCTGGAGCGCAGCCAAAGTTGCAAAAGCGCAAGCGGCGCACGGCGTATCGGTGATTGAAGTAGCCGCAGCAGCAAACGGCTGGGAAGTCGTGCGGCCCTCAAATTATGCCCGGCGTATCACGAGCAACACGCCGATGGCCATCACCGGCCCGGCTGCGGGGCACGCAATGATGAAGACCGCGGCAGACCCCACCGGTACCCGCGTGCTGGGTACTTTGAACAACTGCGCGCATGGCTACACGCCCTGGGGCACCTACCTCACCTGCGAAGAGAACTTTGTCTTTTATTTCAATGCCCCAGAGCAGCCCGATCCGCATCAGCGCCGCTGGGGCGCCGGCAAGGGAGAGCGCTACCGCTGGCATGAGCATGATGAGCGGTTTGATATGGTCAAGCACCCCAATGAATTCAATCGCTTTGGCTGGGTGGTAGAAATTGACCCGATGGACCCCACTTCAACCCCCATCAAGCGCACCGCCCTTGGTCGCGCCGCGCATGAGGGCGCCACGGTGGCTACTGCCGCAGACGGCCGGGCAGTGGTCTACATGGGTGAAGACGCCCGGTTTGAATATATCTACAAGTTTGTCAGCCGCGACAAAATCAAGCCCGGCGGTTATGCCGCCAACAAAGACTTGCTCGACCACGGCACGCTGTATGTCGCACGCTTTGATGGCACCAATAAGGGCACCTGGATCGAGTTGGCGCAAGGCAAGAACGGGCTTACAGCAGAGCAAGGCTTTGCCAATCAGGGTGACGTACTGGTCAAACTGCGCCAGGCGTCTGACCTTGTGGGCGGCACCAAGATGGATCGGCCGGAATGGATTGCGGTCGATCCCAAGACCAACTGGGTGTATTGCACGCTCACCAGCAACAGCGATCGCGGTAAAGACAACCGCCCCGGCACCGACGCGGCCAATCCGCGCGCCGACAACACCATGGGCCACATCATCCGCTGGAAAGAAACCGGCGACCTCACCGCCACCACGTTTGATTGGAACCATTTTGTGCTGGCGGGCGATCCGCAGATCACGGCAGAGAACAAACGCGGCAACGTCAAGGGCGATGCGTTTGGCAGCCCGGACGGCCTTTGGGCAGACGAGCGCGGCGTGCTGTGGATTCAGACCGATGTACCCACCTCCACGCAGGGCCGCAACGACTATGCACGCCTGGGCAACAACGTGATGCTGGCGGCCAATCCCGCCACGGGCGAGGTTCGCCGCTTCCTCACCGGCCCCAACGGCTGCGAAATCACCGGCGTTATTGCCACGCCCGATCTGCGCACCTTCTTTGTGAACATTCAACACCCCGGCGAATCCGCTAATGAGCGTTCTGATCCCGACAACGTCACACGCGTGTCGCGCTGGCCTGCCAACAACCGGCCACGCTCGGCCACGGTCGTGATCACCAAGAATGACGGCGGCGTGATCGGCACATAGCGCTCCGCCTGCACGGTTCATTTCTGCAGCCGCGACCCGCATCATGCGGGTCGTGTTGTTTGCAAACAGCATTCATCAGAGCTTCATTCTTTTGCAACATTCATGTCACCGCCTCCCGGTTCAATTGCTTAAACCTACTGAGGAGCGAATGATGCAAATCCCTGCCCTGTTGCGCCGCCTGCCTGAACTGGTCCGTCTACCCCAGCCACTCGCGGAGACCGGCGGCATTACGGTGCGCCTCGCCCGCACCGACGAGGAGCTGCACGCCGCGCAGCGCCTGCGTTACAAAGTCTTTGCGCAGGAATACGGCGCGCGCCTGTCATCCGCACACAACGGCCTGGACGTAGACATGTACGACGCGTACTGCGATCACTTGATTGCAGTGGAAGTAGCCAGCGACCGCGTGGTGGGCACCTACCGCATGCTCACCCCCAAAGCCGCCAAGCGCTTGGGCCAGCGCTATATCTCGGATGAATTTTTGATCAACCGCCTGGAGTCGATTGAGTCTGAACTCGTCGAGTTTGGCCGCAGCTGCGTGCACCCGGACTTTCGTAGCACCACCGTGCTGCTGACGCTGTGGAACGGTTTGGCGCAGTACATGCGCAAGAACGGCTTCCGCTATGCGCTGGGCTGCTCCAGCACCAGCCTGATGGACGGCGGCGCTAACGCGCGCACGACCTGGGACGTGCTGCGCACCACCGCGCTGGCAGAAGAAACGCAGCGCGTGTTTCCGATCAACCGCCTGCAGATTGAACACTTCAGCCCAGAAGGCGGAAACATCA
>JBJOQV010000465.1:0-4787 GCA_046049785.1 Pseudomonadota bacterium | reverse complement strand
CCAAGTGGCTGGCGCGCCACTGCTGCAGCTGTGCCAGCGCTTGATCGGATTGCCCGAGCTGCGTGTACAGATCGGCCAGGCTCGCGCGCACCAGGCAGTGGGTGCGCAGGCTCACGCCGGGGCTGTGTAGCGGCAGCTCCGCAAGCAAGCGGTCCACCGCTTCATCCGGGCTGCCTTGCGCCTTGAGCAGCTCTGCCTGCGCCACGGCCACGTCGACACGTACTTCCGGCAGCGGATCTTGCGGCTGGGTTTGCAGCGCGCGCGCAATCAAGCGCTCGCCTAACGCCACATCGCCGGTGCGGATGGCGGCCAGCGCCAGCGCTTCATAGGCCACGCCTTGCGAACCGGGGCCGGTGATGTGGGCGTTGGCAGCCATGAGCGAGTGCACGTCGGCCATGGCCTCTTGCGCGCGGTCAAGCTCCAGCAGGCTGACCACCCGGTTGACCAGCAGCACATTGCGCAGCCGCGGATTGGCCAGGCGCTCGCAGCGCGTCAGACCTTCTTGCACGTACGAAAGGGCCGCCTCGCAATCGCCCAGCTGATACAGCTCATGTGCCAGATTGCAGAACAGCACCGTATCAAAGCCGTTGTTGTAGGCCGGGCTGGATTCGCGCAGCGCCTGGTACATATAGGCAAACGCCTGCGCTGATTCGCCCAGCGTGGAATAGCAGCCGGCAATGCCGTTGAGCAGCATGCCGCGCTCTTCTTGCTTGAGCACGCGCAGGCCTTCGTCGCGCAGCGGCGTGATGAGTTCAAGCGATTCCTGCAGCCGGCCTTCCATCCACGCGCAGCGCGCAATGCCCACCGCTGCAAGAATAAAGCCGCGCCGGTCAGAGAGCAGATCAAAGCAGCGCTGCGCATGCTCAAGCTCCGCCGCGCCGTCTGCAGACGTAACGTGCCGCATCACATGAAAGCCACGCGCCAGACGCGCCCAGGCCTGCGCCGGCAGATCGTCTGCCCCTGCAGCGCGCGCGAGTGCCTGGTCTGCAAGCAGGCCCGACTGCGCAGAATCCTCAAACTGCAATTGCCAAGCCTTGCGCGCCAGGCGCAGGGCGGTGGAAGTGGCGGTGCGCGCGGTGCTCATAGCGCAAGCTTAAAGCACGCCCACTGTCGGGCTTATTTCCCACGCGAAGCGCGCCGTGGCCATTCCCAAAACATGGGTCGCCGCTTTCTTCGCGCGCGAATGGCCGGCGATTGCCAATCATGGACAAGGCATGAACCGGAGCTTTTGCGGCCGTCATACCGCCTACTCGTAGCTTACTGCGCAACATTTGTGTCGTGATTTTTCAAGACCGCAGGTGTTGAGGCGTCAAGAATGCATTCTTCGCAAGCAAGGGGGCATCTCAATCATGCGTGTCATTGGGTTTTTACTTAGCCAGTCGTTTTGCAGGGTGTCAAAACTTTTCATGGCAGCGGTCTTCGCTCTCGGCGTTGCGGCATGCGGTGGCGAAGACGCCTCCAGCCCAGCGGTGGGACAGGGACCAACGCCGACCCCTTCAGCAACTGCCACGCCGTCCCCGGCGCCAAGCGCTTCTCCATCACCATCGCCAACCAGCACGGCATCGCCTTCACCATCGCCCACCGCTACCGCATCACCATCCGCGTCACCCACGAGCAGCGCATCGCCATCGCCAACACCTCCTCCAGGCGGCGGACAGATTGCGTTGACGCTGACTGCCGACAAAGGTGCAGCAAACGATGCGGTGGTGTCTCTGGGCGTGCCGTTTCCGCCCGGCGCATTGCTTGACGAGGCCAAACTGGCCGTGCGCAATGATGCGGGTGCAGAAATCGTGAGCCGAAACGCTGCGCTGGCACGGTGGCCGACCGATGGATCGCTGCGCAGCGTGCTGGTGGCCTTCAAGGCCACGCTGCCTGCCGGCGCCACCCGCGCTTATCGGATCGACTACGGCGTGACGCGCACTGCCCCGAACGACACGACGCTGCAGCCCAACCCGGATGGGCCAATAGCGGCCACGCTGCCCGCTGCATGGTATTCAGCCAGCCAAATCAGCGGCTTACTGGTGCCGGTGGGTGTCAACAAACGGTTTGCGCGCTTTGACACCATGCTGCAAACCACGCTGGATCAAATCGACTACTCGCAGTTTGGCAACAACTGCGGCAGCACGACCAACCATCGCACTTACTATGACGGCCCGCACGCGCTTTACCAGCTCTTCTTGCGCACCGGTCAGCCAAAGTATTTTCGCCGCGCGCGCGAAGAGGCGCTCTGGTATCGCGCCAATGAACTGCGCTGGCTGGACAACAACACCATGGCGATCCAGAACTGCCAAAGCGCAAGTTGGACGCCGGCAGTGGGCATCGACTGGAGCGTGCTGCGGCGCATGCTTTCGCAAGGCATGCTGGACGATCATCTGCTGACGGGTGACCCAGCCGCGGCGGAAGCGGTAAAGGGCTTGGGCGAGGCATACCGCCGCAATCTGCCCGCACTGACCGCCGGGGGCGCGGGCAGCAGCATCGAAGCCACAGAGCGCAACCTGGCGTGGACGCTCATGGGACTGGCCAGCTACCGCGCGCTCGATGATCGCGCAGTGGTTGTGGATGCGCTGCGTTCGCTTGCGGACCGCGCAATCGCATGGCAAAACCGCGGCTCCTCGGGCGCGTTTGAGCGTGACTTGGTGCGCTCGGATCCCAGCGAGTGTGCGAATGGCCCCAAAGGCAGTTCACCGTTCATGGCATCGCTGTTGATTGACGGCTTGATGGACTACTACCAGCTCACCCGTGACGCGCGCGTGGTGGATGTGGTGCGCAAGATCGCGCAGTGGTATGAAACCCAGGCCATCACCTCAGACGGCAAGGCCTTTCGCTACCTGTGGAACTGCCTGAACGACCCGTACGATGATTCAGGCACAGCAGACTTGAACCTGTTGATCGGCCACGTCTTTGGCGCTGCCTACGCGCTCACAAAAGATGCGCGATGGCTAAGCTTCGGCGACAAAATGGCCGACTCCGGCGTGGACGCCATGTTTACCAAACGGCCCAAGCAGTGGAACCAGGCGTCGCGCAGTTTTGGCAAGTACATGGGCTACCGCGCGCAGGGCGTGGCTCCGTAGATCATATGAGGCGCTACGCAATATCCATGCGGGTTTTAGCTTCGCAGAAACGCTGAAGAAGACGCTTTATTCATGAGCGTTTTCAGGCAAAAATACTTGAAAAAGCGCATGGATATTGCGTAGCCGTGTTCAGTGTGCATCCGTGAGATTGCTTCGCCTTGCTCGCAATGACGTATGCAGAGTAATCGCTCAAAACGGCTGGTTCAGCCCGGCAGCTTGTGCGCCGTAATGTGCGCCGCGATGCACAGCCATTTGCCGTTTTCCTGCTTGCGCCAGATGTCGGTGTAGCGGCTGACACCGGTGCGGCCGTCTTTTAGTTCGTAGGCGTTTTCGGCGTGGATCAGGGCGATGTCGCCAAACCGGCGGATCTGTACTTTGTCCACCGGGAATGACTTCATGGCTGTTGCGAACGTTGGCTTGGCAAAATCGGCCAGCGCTTTGGCGCGGTCATTCAGTGAACCGTCGCTGCTGATCACCATGTAGTCGGGCGATAAATGCGCGTCGTACCAGGCGACGTTGGATTCGCGAAAGGCCTTGACGTAATTGGCATTGAGTTCACGCAGCACCGCATCGTCGCTGCCGGTGGGGTCTTGGCCTTGCCAGGGCGTGTGTACGGGCGCAGTAGCCATCTGCATCTGTTTGGCCACGCCGTCTTTCATGGGGGTGTTTTGCGCGCTGATGAGCTGCCAGCTTGCGCCGTTCCACTGAAAAACATCGGTGTAGCGCACGCGCTGCGTAGCGCCTTTTGGGCTGACCGCTTCAAACACGCCGTGCAGCAGCGCAATATCGCCAAACAGACGCACTTGCACGTGGTCATACGACACGCCGCGAGGCAGCGGCCGTTCGCGCATGGCCTGCAAATGCTGATCGCGCGTGATCCAGTCGCCGGTGCCTGAGATGAGTAGAAATTCCTGCGCCATCAGCGCATTCATATATACCGGGTCGGGCAGCGCAAACGCGGTGACGTAGCGGTGATTGATGGCGCGCAGCTGCGCCTGCGCAAGTTCCGTTGCCGGCACGGGCGCGGCAGATGCTGCAGCAAGGGGTAGGGCGGTGAGTGCGAAGGCGCGCATGACGAAAGAGCGAAGCATGAATGGTTTCTCCAAGAACAAGAAGGCAAAGTGAAGTAATTGTGGCGAGTGTTTGAAAGCGGTCGTGGGTTTCTGCGTCCTGCCCTGTTTGTGCACTCGCTCATAGGTTCCACGCAACCGCGATGCAAATCCGGACTGCAGCGCAAAAATTTGTGCGGTTCCGCATCGCATGCGCGGCTAGAGCGCGTTGCTTTATGCCAGCAGTGATCGCTGGGCGAAGCACGCAATATCCACGATCTTTTCCAGCCGTTTTTGCCCCAAAACCCGCATGGATATTGCATGGAGCGCTTTGAGGTGCGCAGCGATGGATGGTTTAAAACATACAATTCAGCGGCGCCACCACTGATCTAAAACTTAAGTGCAAGACAACACATCCATGATCATCCGCAAAACACAGCCGCCGATTGAAAGCAAGTCCAGCCCTGGCTTTGGCACAGTAGAAACCGCACGCTATGGCGATGCCGGCGCGCTCACGCAATTTGGCGCGTCGGTGCAAACGCTTCTGCCGGGCGCCAAATCATCTGTCCGCCATTGGCACGAACATGTGGATGAGTTTTTGTACGTGCTCACCGGCGAAGTAACTGTGACGGAAAACGACGGCGCGCACGTGCTGCTGCCCGGTGAT
>JBJOQV010000464.1:0-4723 GCA_046049785.1 Pseudomonadota bacterium | reverse complement strand
GCCGGCTGCTGCACCCGCAGGCTCTGACCAGCTTTACCGCCAGACTGCAGAGCGCCTCAAAGCGCTGCAAAAGCTTAAGGAAGATGGACTGATTACAGATAAAGAGTACGCAGAAAAGCGCAAAGCAATTCTGGCGGAGTTCTAGGCAGCGCGCGCAATGCGATCAGGGCAATGCTGGCCCGCCCATGAATCGGTGACGTTGGCGCTACGAGCTGTCATTCCCGCGCAGGCGGGAATCCAGGTGTGTTTAGTGCGATGCGTGCTACCAGATACGCCTGGATTCCCGCCTGCGCGGGAATGACGGAAGGTGGTAGCTTGGCGAAAGTCTGCGCATTTGAGCCAAACGCTGCACGCAACTCAAGCCCGCCCCTCACACCGGCAGCCAGCGCCACCAAAACGGCCGGCGCGGCTCTTTCGCTCCCAAGCTGATCAGCAGCTTCACAAATTCATCGCGGCCGTGCAGCTTGGCCGCCTGCAAGGGCGACAGATTGTCCAGCTCAGAAACCAGGTTCGGGTCGGCGCCGTGCGCAAGTAGATAATGCGTAATGTCGCTGGTGCCGTTGATCAGGCTGGTCACCAGCAGCGTGCGGAGCACTTCGGCATGCTGAAAGTTGGGGTCCATGCCTTCCTTCATGTAGTACCGCACCAAAACAAAGTCGCCTGCGTCAACCGCTTGGTACAGCCTTTTCCAATCACCGCCCGACATCGTGCGCCCTTTTTTGCAAGCCGTGCGCAACGCTGCGCCCCAGTGCTGGACTTGTAGCATCGCAGCAGCGCGTTGCCAATCGGCCCAAGGTGCAGGTTCTACTAAAGACTAAGATATCGCAACCTTCTACGCAATATCCATGGGCGTTTCCAGCCATTTTTGCCTCAAAACCCGCATGAATATTGCGTATGTGATGTTTACAGCTGCCTATATTCAAGGCCGCGGCAACCCAAACATTACCTCGCGCAGCCATTGCTGGGCCGGCACGCGGTCATTGCGGCGGTGCCAGAACACGTCCACGTGCACATCTGAAATTGCAAACGGCAAAGGCCGCATGACAAGCTCGCCGCTGTAGCCGGTGACTTCAAAAAACGTTTCAGGCAGCACGGTGAGCAGATCGGTTTGCGCCACCACGCGGCCGGCGGTGAAGAACTGGTTGACCGTGAGCAAAATGCGGCGCTGGCGGTTAAGTGCAGCCAGCGCCTCGTCCACAAACCCAAACGGCCGCCCGGAGAAGCTCACCAGCAAATGCTGCGCGGCGCAGAACGCATCCAGCGTCAACTCTTGCTGCGCGAGCGTGTGGCCGCGACGCATGACGCACATGTAGCGGCTCTCATACAGCCGCTGGTGGCGAAACGCGGCATCTGCGCCCTGCGCCACCAGCGCCGCACTGGCGCTGGGAAAGTAGCCGACAGCGCAATCAACCTCGCCATCCTCCAGCAAACGACGCGGGTCGCGCGTGGTCAGCGGTAGCACGCGCAGGTTCACGTTGGGCGCGGCATTGACGACCGCGGTGACCAGCGGCGGCATGATCAGCGCGGCGGTGGCGTCTGCCATAGCCAGGCGGAAGTTGGCGCGGCTCGTGGCCGCGTCAAACGCAGGCGGCTCGATGGCATCGCGCAACTGGGCCAGCGCTTCGCGCACCTGCGGCCACAGGCGCTGCGCGCGCGGGGTGGGCGTGACGCCATGCGCGTTGCGGATGAACAACGGGTCGGCCAGCGCGTCACGCAGCCGCGCCACCGCGTTGCTCACCGCCGGCTGGGTCATGGAAAGCGCTTGCGCGGCCCGGGTGAGGCTGTTTTCGGCCATGACGGCATCGAAAACGCGCAATAAATTAAGGTCTAGGGTGCGAAAGTTCACAGAAATGCATCAAACAGTATGTCGAGTAGCTTAGATATATGCGAATCATATATCGGACATGGCCAACATCCATTGGAATAAATGAACGGCCGGTCATATTCTGCTTATGTAGTCAAAAGCAACGCGCCGTTTGATGGTAACGGCACTTAATGAAGCAGCAAGGCGCTCAAAGGATGCGCTCAACATGACAACCCAAGCATTGACCCAGATTTCATACAGCAACGCCTACAGCACCGTGCTTTCCACCGGCGCCGTAGGGATTTCGCACCCGGCACACGGCTGGGCGCACATTGTTATCGCCCTGGTCGCCAAAGCGATCGCCACCGCACGCGCCTACCGCGCTGCGCACGCACAAGCACAAGCGCAGCACCAAGCCGCACAAAGCGCATCGCGCGTGCTGCGCGTGGCCGCTT
The DNA here is from genome assembly GCA_046049785.1 of Pseudomonadota bacterium. Classification (GTDB taxonomy): domain Bacteria; phylum Pseudomonadota; class Gammaproteobacteria; order Burkholderiales; family Burkholderiaceae_C; genus JBJOQV01. The sequence continues at coordinate 2,464 of JBJOQV010000464.1, read as the reverse complement.
CGCTGCAGGCAACCCAGCCCGCGCTGGCCAGCGAGCTGATCGCCATCGCCAGCCGCGACCGCTAAACCATTCGCTCTTGCTGCGGTTAACGCGGCAAAGGCACCCGGTGTCTCCTCGTGTGATTCCCTCACACGTTTACAGGGCCAAGGATGTTTCCTTGGCCCTTTTTTATTGGCTTTAGAAAGTGGCTACGCAATATCCATGCGCTTTTTCAAGCATTTTTGGCTGGAAAGGCGCATGGATATTGCGTAGAGGCAGAGCAAACCTTGATTTTTTGCGTAAACGACCGCTGCAGCGCTATTTGCCACTCACAAACCAAACCGTGCAAATCCCCGCCGGAGTGACCTCATAGATCGCCGCCACCTCCATCGGCTCCGGCTCAACGCCATGCACGCGCTCTTGATCGATCACCTTGTTGCCAAACACCATGCGGTTCACCAGCTCCGCATGCAGCCCCGGCAGACAAAACCGGTTCCTGCGGTAATGCTCCGCAAACGCCGCCTTGCCCGTGAGCACCGGCTGCGCGCCCGGCAGGCGGTAGACCACCACATCATCGGTGTACTGCGCGATAAAGCGCTCTAGGTCGCGGGCGTTGTAGGCGTCGAGCTGGCGCTGTACGAAGGGTTCGGGATTGAAGGGCATGGCCTCACGAGATGCTTTACCTGTAGTCGCTGCAGATTAGCAGGTGGCCGCCCCAGTGAAGCAAACAGCCATCGGCGAACTCTTGCAAATTCCGTTCGCGTTTAGCCTGCCAAAACGCATTTGAGATATGTGGAAAAATTTGATTTTTCAATGAATGCGCGCAATATCCATGCGGCTTTCCGGGCAAAAATGCCTGAAAACGCTTATGGATACTGCGTGTTCTATCTAGCGACCCCGCTCAAAATCACCCTCTACTGACCAGCGGCACATTTCACGGCAAACTTGCACCACCATGCCCATCGCGCCCACAGAACTCAAACGCTATGACCGCGAAGTCACCACCGCGCTCAAAGCCATTGGCAACGCCGCGTTTGGCAAAACGGTGCAGGCAGACCGCGGATCGCAGCTCACGCATCTGGGCATCCGCTTTCCCGCCCTGCGCGCGCGGGTGAAGCAGGGGTTTTCTTTCTATACCCTGGATGACGCTGCCGTGCTGCAGGTCTGGGACGGGCTGTGGCGCAGCTCGCCGGTAGGCGATGTGCTGTTTGCCGCGCTGGAGTTTTACGCGCCGCGCCTGCGCAAAGGTGTGAGTGCCGAGCGAGTCAACGAGTGGTGGCTAGTGATGCGCACCTGGAGCGCACGCATCGACAATTGGTGCCATGCCGATGCGCTGTGCGCCGTGTATTCACGCTTGCTCGCGGCGGACCAAAAACGCGTGCTGCCGCAGCTAGAACAATGGAACCGCGAGCAAAGCGAATGGCTGCGCCGCATCTCGCTCGTGAGCCTGATTCACTACAGCGGCAAAAACGCGGTGTTTCTACCGCCTGCCAAAGTGCTGCCGCAAGTCGCGCGCTGCGTGCCCGACCATCGCCGCAATGTGGAAACCGCCGTGGGCTGGGTGCTGCGCGAAATGGCGCAGGTGGTTCCGCAAGAGGTTGTGCAGTTCATTGAACAGCATGCGCCGCACATGAGTGCTGCGGCGTTGTCGCGAGCTACGGAGAAGATGAGTGCGGTGGAGCGGGGGCGGTTGCGGGGGTTGAGGAAGGTTTAGAGCGAAGGGCTTTGCATTTTTGTTTGAGTAACGCAGTATTCATGAGGGTTCCGAGGCATTTCTGGCTGGAAAACCGCATGGATATTGCGTACTCTACTTTCAATGCACAACAAAAAGGCCGGAATCTCCGGCCTTTTCTTTAAACGCTTTTGCACGCTGTAGCAGCTTAGTCGGCTTTAGGCACCGGTGCGTCGCTAGGCTCCGGCGTCTCGATGATCGGACGATCGACGAGCTCGACCAGTGCCATCGGCGCGTTGTCGCCTTTGCGGAAGCCGTATTTGAGAATACGCACGTAGCCGCCCGGCCGTGCCTTGTAGCGCGGGCCGAGTTCGGCGAAGAGTTTGGTGACCATGTCGCGGTCGCGCAGGCGCGAGAACGCGAGGCGCTTGTTGGCAACGCTATCGACCTTGGCAAGGGTGATCATGCGCTCGATCACTGGGCGCAGTTCTTTGGCCTTGGGCAAGGTGGTCTGGATCAACTCGTGCTGGATCAACGAGTTGGACATGTTGCGCAGCATCGCCAAGCGGTGGCTGCTGGTGCGGTTGAGTTTGCGAAGGCCGTGGCCGTGACGCATGATGTACTTCCTTTCAAGTTTTAGATACTGCTGCCGTCTCTTCGATCCGCCGGTGCTTGTTGCACTGGCGGCGGGCGGCTTATTGGGTTAATGACAAAATGACTGCTTACAACATGACGAAATGACTTGTTGTGTTGCACTTGCATTCATTTCGTCATGCAAGCGCAGCGCGCGTCATTTCGTTATGCCCTTTACGG
>JBJOQV010000463.1:0-2693 GCA_046049785.1 Pseudomonadota bacterium | reverse complement strand
TGTCAAGGAGCAGCGCGGTGTAGGACTGCCGCTTCAGGATTTGCTCGCTTGCAGAACGCAAGGGCGGTCTGTCCTTGATCTGTCGCGGTTTTACGAGCGCGTGCACGGCGAGGTTCCCGTCGAGTCTTTGAAGGCGAGCTGGCTGATTTACAGCGAAGGATTCGTGCAGGGTGCGATGCGCACTTTTTCAAAACGTGTTTTCGATGTGCTGGCCTCGCTGGCTTTGCTGGCGCTGACTTGGCCAGTTATTTTCGTTACGGCAATTCTCATCAAACTTGAAAGCAGAGGGCCGGTGCTTTACCGCCAAGAGCGCGTCGGCCTTTCCGGCCGGCCTTTTCAGGTGTTGAAGCTGCGTAGCATGTGCAGTGACGCCGAGCGCGATGGCGTGGCGCGGTGGGCGACCAATAATGACAGCCGCGTAACCAAGGTTGGCCGCGTTATTCGCAAAACCCGCATTGACGAGTTGCCCCAGCTATTTAATGTGTTGAAGGGCGAAATGAGCTTTGTTGGGCCACGGCCTGAGCGGCCTGTATTTGTGCAAAAACTTGCCGAAGACTTGGCGTTTTACGATGTTCGTCATACGGTGAAGCCAGGTATTACCGGCTGGGCGCAGGTGCGATTTAGCTATGCGTCAACACTGGATGAAGCCAAGAAAAAGCTGCACTACGACTTGTATTACGTCAAGAATCACTCGCTGTTTTTGGATGTGGTAATTCTGTTCCAGACCGTCCGCGTGATTTTGTTCCAAGTCGGCGCGCGCTAGTTCAATCAGCGCTGCGCAAGCAGACTCACACCCTATTTCAATCAACATACGCAGTATTCATGCGCTTTTTGAGGCAAAAACGGCTCAAAAAGCGCATGAATACTGCGTAGTTGGCTTTGGGTTTGTGAAAACTATCTTAAATCAGTATGCATGGTCCATTTGAGATCTGGTCCCAGCAATCTGAAGTTTGAACGATTTTTTTGATGTTGACTAACTGCCTTTGCGACACGCATTTCGTCAGAGATGTGGCGACTTCCGGTAGCCCTTGCCACATTGGCGCCAGGCCCCAACGTTTTTGCAGCTCTGCCAACTGCTGAGTAATCGTTAACGGCATCGCCAATACACACCAACCCCATAGATGCGCCGGCCTAGCGCGCCGCGAGTTTTGGGGCAATCCGGTCTGGAGCGTTCAGACCGTCCGCATTCTGCAAGGTGGGATAGCGGCCGCCGGTTGCCGCGCATGCCGCATTTGTGCAGTAGGTCACACGCGCTGTCGCGCCAGGCGGTTTGATTGCAAACCGGTGTGCCATTAGCGTGCAGTACGCCGCCAGGAACCACGAAAATCCCCCCTTAGGTATTTCCAGGACGCAAGCAGGAAGGCTTCGTTGAGAGCGTAGAAAAAGGCAACCAAGCGAAGTACCTTGGCCAGCTTGTGGCCGCGATATGCCAGCCGGTACGTGACGTAGCCTAGAACCAAGCCCAGCGCGACCACAGCAGCCAGGGCCAGCCAAGCGTGGCTTGCCCAGGCCAGTGAAATTGATGCCGCCAGTGCCAACAGCACCAGATGCGGTGCAATCCAGCGCAGAACCTTATGCGATATGTAGCTAAACCGCGTGGCCCAGTTTGTGCGCAGTATGTACTCGGGAAATCGGAAAAGCGCCTGAAAGTTGCCGATCCCAATACGAACGCGCCGGTGATACTCCTCGCTGATCGTGTGTGGCGTCTCTTCGAGCGCGATAGCGTTGGGCTCGTAGGCAAGCCGGTAGCCGGCGGCCGCCACGTTCATGGCAATACAAAAGTCGTCACAAATCGTGTCGGGGGCGATCGGCTTCCACAAAGAGCGGCGAATCGCGTAGATCGCTCCATTGGCGCCAAGCAACCCGCCAATTCTTCCCTCAAAGAACTTGAGCACTTGTTCCACACGCCAATACAGGCTGTCTTGATTGTCGCCGCCCGGGGTATTCAACCTGAGTTCGCCGCTGGCGCCGCCGATAAGCGGATTTTCAAAGTGCGCAACAAGATGCAGCAGCGCGTCAGTTTCAAAAAAGGTATTTGCGTCTGAAAAGACCAGGATCTCTTCGTTCGCGTGCGACACCAGGTCATTGAGCACACTGGCCTTGCCGCGGTTGGCTGCAAATGCAAAGGGCACTACGCGTGGATCGGTTTGTGCGCTAAGAATCTGCGGCGTGGCGTCGCTGCTGCCATCGGAGCCCACGTACAAGCGCAAAAGGTCAGGCGGGTAGTCGCAGGTAAGCACATTATCGATTCGGCTGCTTAGAAAACGCTCTTCATTGAAGGCTGAAATCACGACCGCAATGCGTGGCAGCGAGTGCTTGGCCGCCTTGCGCGTATCGCGCTTGCCAAGCACGTAACGGATATCCCGGCCCATTTGCACAACTGCAGCCACTGTGACCAGCAGTACCGGGTAAATCACGTAGCTGTACACCACCAGACCCAAGCAGGTGATGACGATGACCGCCATGAAAATCTGCATGGCCGCCCTATGCCGCCTGTTGCTGTGTGCGATATTGCGGGCGAGCGATGACAAAATCCCGGTACTGGCCGGGGTCACCGGTTTTACCGGCTTCCGCGGCCTTAACGATGTTGTACATCTCGCGGGCGCTGACATAGTGCAGCTTCCACCGCACGCCGTCGTTGTAGCGGCTTTCTAGATACTCATATGCTTGCCGCATGCTCGGCCCCAAGAGCG
>JBJOQV010000462.1:0-5089 GCA_046049785.1 Pseudomonadota bacterium | reverse complement strand
CTTTCTGCGGACGAACTGCAGCCCTGGATCAAGCGTCACAATATCCGAGTGCGCGGCAGCAAACCCTTGCAGAGATTCGGCTAGAACGGTATCAACGTGGTTGATGAGTTTCTTCATTTGGCGGCCCTAATTTCTTTGTTAATTCATGCGGAGCTATTTGCGTTCAGAGCGTGTCGCAAATAGCGCCAATAATCAATGCCATTGAGCGCGAGCCCGGATCAACATGCCCAAGCGCTCGGTCGCCCAAAAACGATGACCTGCCGCGGCCTGCGTCCATATTTGCCGTGGCCAGTGCACTGTCAAATGCGCATTGGCGCACCTGCGCGAGCAGTTCAGGCCCGCTCCTGTCACTTTCTGCGAGCACTTTTCTTACGGGATCAAGCACGTCCAACAACGTTTTTTGTCCGACTTCGGCCTTGCCCAATCGCGTCAACGCCTTGATCCCGGCGTCCAGCGCCCGCGACATATCGGCAGCGCCGGGCTTGGCAGGCAGCTCTTTGCTCAAAGTCACCAACAGGGTACCAAACACAGGTCCGGAAGATCCACCAATGGTGGACATGCAGGTCATCCCCATCGTCTTCAGCGCGTCTGACAGCGACTGATCTTGAAGCTCGCCCAGCTTGGCTTGAATGGCCTGTGCGCCGCGGCGCATGTTCAGGCCGTGATCGCCATCACCAATGGCCTGATCCAGTGCAGTCAATTCGTCAACATGATCAATCAGAGTTTGTGTAGCGGCTTGAATGAGTTGTTTATGGCTCATGAAAATCCTTCAATAGATAAGTCAGCTAAGCGTGTATTCGCTGCCCGGCAGCGTCGAACCAGAATGCATTCAGCAACTGCAGGTACACAGCGGCCCCGGGTTCAAGGGAAGAATGTTCTTGGGAGGCGCAGATGAGCTCATGCTCAGAACCGTCCAGCATCACATGTACGAGAGACTGATCGCTTAATCGCTCGATACGAAGCACCCGTGCTGCGAGTTTTTGCTCAGAAGTTGATTTGGCATTTTCAATCGGAACTAAATGCTCACTCCGAATGCCTGCAGTGGCAGCATGCGCCGGCGCAGCCAGCGCACCGAGCGCACTGCGTGGGATCAGATTGATGCGCGGCGCACCCAAGCGCGAAGCGACGTAGGCACTGACCGGATTTTCATAAATCTGACGCGGCGTACCGAGCTGGACCAGGCGCCCTTGCTGCAACACCCCTACCCGCGTGGCCATGGTCAGCGCTTCGGTCTGATCGTGAGTAACGTACAACATCGTGGCGCCCAAGTCTTGCTGAATGCGCTTGAGTTCCAGACGCAAGTCGTTACGCAACTTGGCATCCAGCGATGACAAAGGTTCGTCCATCAGGTAGACCGCTGGGCTGCGCACCAGCGCGCGGCCAATCGCGACGCGCTGCATCTGCCCGCCCGAAAGGCGCGTAGCCTGATTTTGCAGTTTGTCTTCGATTCTGAGCATGCGCGCGATCTCGATCACTCGATGCCGGATCTGTTCCTCGGGAACTTTACGTAGTGGCGACCGCAATGGAAACGCCAGGTTGTCGTATACACTCAGGTGAGGGTAGAGCGAGTATTGCTGGAAAACAAAGGTCACATCGCGCAGCGCGGGCGCAATCTTGGTTACGTCTGCGCCCCCGATATGAATCTGCCCAGCATCCGGAGCGTCCAGACCGGCCACCAACCGAAGCGTTGTGGTCTTTCCTGCACCGCTGGGTCCAAGCAGCACGATGAATTCGCCACTTTCAATCTCCAGATTCAGATTGTCAACCGCTTGCACCGTACCGAAATGCTTGCTCACACCCACCATTCGCACGTCAGCCATGGCGAGCCCCTGCATGGCGTTGCCGCTGAGTATTTGAAGCATCGTCCCGCGCGGAACGAAGCGCGCGGCCGGTAGCCTGATCAAACAGCGACACCGCAGAAGCGTCAAAGCGTATACCCACGATATCGCCGCGTGCCGCGCGGATGTCCGCGTTGACTTTTGCGCGTAACGTATCGCCAGAGCTGAGGGCAACAGTAACCACTTGGCTTGTTCCTAGATACTCTGTACCCAGAACTTCACCGCGCAGCGCGGAATCGTCTACAAGGCGCACGTGCTCAGGCCGCACGCCACAGAGCAGCTTGCTGTGCGGCACGTCTTCCCGCAGCGTCGGGACATCGACCCTCGCTTGATCAATCTGCACCGAACTGGACCCTATCGGTAGTGCGGCAGTAAACGGCAGGAAGTTCATTGATGGTGAACCGATAAAGTCGGCGACAAACACGCTGGCTGGCCGTTCATACACATCCATGGGGCTGCCAAGTTGCTCAATCAGGCCTTTGTTCATGACCGCGATGGTGTCGGCCATCGACATAGCCTCGGTCTGGTCGTGCGTAACGTATACGGTGGTTGCGTGAAGGCGGTCATGCAGCGCCCGAAGCTCTTGACACATCACCTCGCGAAACTCGGCATCGAGTGCCCCTAGCGGCTCATCCATCAGAAAAGCGAGCGGTTGCCGGACAATGGCTCGGCCCAGCGCAACGCGCTGCCGATCACCGCTGGATAACCCGGAGACGGACGAGTTCAGTATCTCGGTAATCCGCAAAGTGCTCGCGGCTTCGGCGACACGCCGATCAATTTCTGCACGCGGAAGCCCTTGAGAGACCAGCGGAAATGCGATGTTCTGACGAACGTTCATGTGCGGATACAGCGCGAACATTTGGAACACAAAGGCAATGTCGCGGGCAGACGCGCGCTTGAAGCTGACGTCTTCATCACCAAGGAAAATTTGCCCGGAAGTAGGCAACTCCAGCCCGGCGATCATGCGAAGCGTGGTAGTTTTTCCGCAGCCCGATGGGCCAAGCAAGCAAAAAAACTCGCCATCGCGCACGGTGAAGTTGGAATCTTGCACAGCTGTGAATTCGGCAAACGCCTTGTGCAGCTGATGAATGCGAATCTGCGCCATCAAAAAGCCTTAACTTGGAAACTTTGAAACGATGGTGAACATGACCGTCCCAAAGAGCGTGGTGGCGAAAGACCATGTGAACAAGACCAACGCGAAGGGCTGCAGCATCATAAAAATGCCAAGCGCAATAATGACGCAAGCGACGATTTCCATCGGCCCACGGCGCAGATACTTGGGCCATGTTGACGGTGTCATTTGCGAACCGCTCCAAAGGTGATGCCGCGCAACAAATGCTTGCGCAGCAGAATGGTGAACACCAGGATCGGGATCAGAAACAGCGTGGTCCCTGCCGCAACAGCTGGCCAATCCTGCCCACCCTCGCCAATGATGATGGGAATAAAGGGCGGTGCGGTCTGTGCGGTGCCTGAAGTCAACAGCACCGCAAAGGCGTACTCGTTCCACGCGAAGATCAGGCAAAAGATTGCCGTTGCAACAATACCGGTAGTGGCTTGAGGCAGCACCACTTTGCGAAACGCTTGCAGTCGCGTGTAGCCATCAACCATCGCCGCTTCTTCGTACTCGCGCGGAATTTCGTCAATGAAGCCTTTCAGCAACCAGACCGCGAGCGACACATTGATCGCGCTGTAAAGCACAATCATGCCCAGCCGCGTATCCGATAACCCCAATTCGCGATACATGAGAAAGATTGGGATCGCCACCGCGATGGGCGGCATCATGCGCGTGGATAGAATGAAAAACAGCAAGTCGTCTTTAAGCGGCACCTTGAATCGCGAAAAGGCGTAGGCCGCCATCACACCAAGCCCTACGGAGGCCAAAGTTGAACCAAACGCGATGATCAGCGAATTGACAAAGCGGGGGATGTAGTTGGACTTTCCAGCCACCACCATGCCGGAATCGCGTGCGGTTTGCTCGCACCTGCTCTGCGCCGGTGGCAACGTGGCGATGTACTCAGGCGATTGCCGCGACCGGGTGGTAAACAGGTTGCAATAGCCGTCGATCGCGGGAGAAAAAACCACTTTCGGCGGATAGCTGATCGCATCAGACTGGGTCTTGAATCCGGTCAAAATAATCCAGGCGAGCGGCACGATAGTAATTAGCGCATAAAGCGCTACGAGCACACCGGCCACAGTTCGTGTAAGCGGCGTAGGTTCAACCACTGAGTGCGCCGTGCTGATACCTTTTCTCATGGTCGCTCTTATCGATTTTTGACGTAGTTGAGTGCTTTGACGTAGATATTGGCGAGCCCAAACACCGCGACAAACAGAATCACTGCAAAGGCAGATGCATACCCGGTACGCCACTTTTCAAACGCTTCGCGCTTAAGCGTGATGGACGCCAGCTCGGTAGCAGACCCTGGGCCGCCCGAGGTCAATAGATTCACCATGTCAAACATCTTGAAGTTTTCGATTCCACGAAACAGTACGGCAAGCATGATGAAAGGCAGCACCATCGGCAGTGTGATTGACCAGAATTGCCGCCACGCTGATGCGCGATCGACCTCCGCAGCTTCATAGATGTAATCAGGGATAGAGCGCAAACCCGCAAGGCAAATCAGCATGACGTACGGTGTCCACATCCAGGTATCGACAATGATGATGGCCCATGGCGCCAGTTGCACTGAACCCAGCATGGAGAAGGACGAAGGACGAATATCGCTCACCAGCGCAACCGCATAGTTGAACAAACCCATTTGCGGCTGGTACAAAAATGCCCAGAAGTTGCCAACCACCGCTGGCGATAGCATCATCGGAATCAAAATGAGGGTGGTCCAAAAACCGTGGCCGCGAAATTTTCGATCAATCAACCACGCAAGCGAGAAACCGATGAGCACCTGCAGAAAAATCGTCCAGAAAAGAAAATGCGCAGTAGTCTGCATCGCCGTCCAGATATCCGGGTCGGTCAGTACAGATACGTAGTTATCAATACCCACTCCCAACACCTCGGCATTCGGCCGGTTAGCGCGGTAGTTCGTGAATGACAGTTTCACCGTCCAAATCAACGGGAAGATGTTGATCGCAAGCAAAAGCAGCATGGTCGGGCCGACAAACAGCCAAGCCAAAGTGCGATCAGACAACCCGCGCAAGCGCGAAGCGATCGGAGCAGGAGTTGTACGGGCCATGGTTTCGGCCAAGGGAGTAGGAGTCAAATGTATAGTCCCGCAGGTGCGGCAAGCGCCACATCGCGC
>JBJOQV010000461.1:0-3225 GCA_046049785.1 Pseudomonadota bacterium | reverse complement strand
GATCCACTGCCAGCCCCAGCTTGATGGCGCGCTCAACCGCGCCTTTATTCATCACCGGCAGCACGCCGGGCAAGGCCATATCCACCACGTTTGCTTGCGTGTTGGGCGCGGCGCCAAAAGCGGTTGCGCTGCCTGAGAAAATTTTGGAGCGGGTGGAAAGCTGCACATGCGTTTCCAGGCCGATGACAATTTCCCAGGCCATCAGACTTCTCCACGCAATTGTTGGAACGCATGCGCCACGGCCAGCATGCGTGCCTCGTCAAAGTAGTTGCCGATGATCTGCATGCCCACCGGCCGCTTGCTTTGCGCGCCCACGCCTGCGGGCACGCTCATGCCCGGCAAGCCGGCGAGCGATGCGCCGAGCGTGAAGATATCGGCCAGGTAGTTGGCTACCGGATCATCGGCCTTCTCGCCTAGATTCCAGGCTACGGTGGGCGCCACGGGGCCGACGATAAAATCGCATTGCGCAAACGCACTGGCAAAATCCTGCGCGATCATGCGGCGCAGCTTTTGCGCCTGCTTGTAGTACGCATCGTAATAGCCGGCAGAAAGCACATATGCGCCCACCAGAATGCGGCGTTTGACCTCAGGCCCAAAGCCTTCGGCGCGGCTGCGCATGTAAAGATCGAGCAGGTCTTTGGGGTTCTCGCAGCGGTGGCCATAGCGCACCCCGTCAAAGCGGGACAGGTTGCTGCTGGCCTCGGCGGGGGCGATCACGTAGTAGGACGGAATCGCCAGCTCAGTGCGCGGCAAGGACACGGCAACGCGCTGCGCGCCCCGGCTTTCCAGCAGCTTGAGCGCCGACTCAATCGCCCCGCGCACTTCGGCGGCCACGCCTTCGCCCATAAATTCGGTTGGCACGCCCACGCGCAGCCCTGCGAGCGGTTTGCCTGCATCGCCAAGAGTGCCCAATAGCCGCGTGTAGTCTTCATCGGCACGCTCAAGGCTGGTGGAGTCTTTGGCATCAAAGCTGCACATGGCGTTAAGCATGAGCGCACAATCTTGCGCGGTCTGCGCCAGCGGCCCGCCCTGGTCCAGCGAAGAGGCAAACGCAATCATGCCGTAGCGGCTCACGCGCCCGTAAGTCGGCTTGATGCCGGTAATACCGCAAAAGCTTGCAGGCTGGCGGATTGAGCCGCCGGTGTCGGTTCCGGTTGCGGCGCCGACAATGCCGGCCGCCACGGCCGCGGCAGAACCGCTGGTGGAGCCGCCGGGCACGGCTTTTTCGTCGCGCGGGTTGAGGGTGGCGCCAAAGGCCGAGTTCTCGCCCGAGGAACCCATGGCAAATTCGTCGCAATTGGTTTTGCCCACGCACACCATGCCGGCGTCCTGCAGGCGCTGCACCACGGTGGCATCAAACGGCGACAGATAGCCCGCCAGCATCTTGCTGCCGGCGGTGCTTTTCCAGCCACGGGTGACAAAAATGTCTTTGTGTGCAATCGGCACGCCGGTGAGCGGGCCGGCGTTGCCCGCCGCAATCCGCGCATCCGCCTCACGCGCTTGCGCGAGTGTGAGCTCCGGTTGCACGTCCAAAAACGCGTTCAAGCGCTTGTGCGATTCAATGCCGGCCAGCGCTTGCTGTGCAAGCTCGACCGCGCTGACTTGTTTGGCCGCAAGCTGCGCAGACAGCGCGGCAATGGTGTGTGGTTTTGTCACTCGATCACCCGCGGCACCAGAAACAGCCCATCCTGCTGGGCGGGCGCATTTTGCATGTTGGCAGCGCGCGTGGCTTCATCGCTGGGCTCGGTCACCTCATCCGGCCGCAGGCGCAGCGCCACTTGCTGCACAAACGCGGTGGGGTGGGCCAGCGGCGCAACGCCTTGGGTGTCTACGGCCTGCATTTGATCGATCACGCCCAAAATGGCGTTGAGCTTGCTTCGCACGTCGGGCAATTCCGCGGGCGAAACAGCCAGACGGGCCAGCTTGGCAACACGCTCTATGTCTTGGTCAGAAAGGCTCATGCGAACTCTTGGAATGCGCTGCGTGCGAACGGTGATGCGTGCTGCCGGTCAAAGGTCTTGCGACTGGTTTTGCACCCCGGCGGGTTTGAACGCGTAGCGCCTTGATTTATCGAGGTTTTCAGGCGTGATTATAGGCTATGATCCCCTGTTATCTGAGGGGTAGCACGGCTTTCAGGGCGTGGCAAAGCGGGCAAACAGACCTGCAGGGCCTGGACCACGGCGGCACACATCGTCGTCAAAAAGACAGTAGAGATTTTCATGTTCGGATTCTTACGCGGTTATTTTTCAAACGATTTGGCGATCGATCTCGGTACGGCCAATACGTTGATCTACGTGCGCGGCAAAGGCATTGTGCTCAATGAACCTTCTGTCGTTGCGATTCGCCAAGAAGGCGGGCCCAACGGCAAGAAGACGATTCAAGCCGTCGGCCACGAGGCCAAGCAGATGCTGGGCAAGGTGCCGGGCAATATCGAGGCGATTCGCCCGATGAAAGACGGCGTGATTGCCGACTTCACCGTCACCGAGCAAATGCTCAAGCAGTTCATCAAGATGGTGCACCCGGGCAGTTTGTTTGCGCCCAACCCGCGCATCATCATTTGCGTACCCTGCGGTTCCACGCAGGTGGAGCGCCGCGCGATCCGCGAGAGCGCGCTGGGCGCTGGCGCATCGCAGGTGTATCTGATCGAAGAACCCATGGCCGCCGCAATCGGCGCCGGCCTGCCGGTGTCAGAGGCCAGCGGCTCGATGGTGGTGGACATTGGCGGTGGCACGACCGAAGTGGGCGTGATCTCGCTAGGCGGCGGCGTGTACAAGGGCAGCGTGCGCGTGGGTGGCGACAAGTTTGATGAAGCGATCATCAACTACATCCGCCGCAATTACGGCATGCTGATTGGCGAGCCGACAGCAGAGGCGGTGAAAAAGCAGATTGGCAGCGCCTTTCCCGGCTCTGAAGTCAAGGAGATGGAAGTCAAGGGCCGCAATCTGTCTGAAGGCATTCCGCGCAGCTTTACGATTTCTTCCAACGAGATTCTTGAAGCGCTCACCGATCCGCTGAACCAGATCGTCTCCGCAGTCAAAATTGCGCTTGAGCAAACCCCACCCGAGCTGGGCGCAGACATCACCGAAAAAGGCATCATGCTCACGGGCGGCGGCGCGCTGCTGCGCGATCTTGACCGTTTGTTGATGGAAGAAACCGGCTTGCCCGTGGTGGTGGCCGAAGACCCGCTCACCTGCGTGGTGCGCGGCTGCGGCGTGGCCCTGGAGC
>JBJOQV010000460.1:0-6958 GCA_046049785.1 Pseudomonadota bacterium | reverse complement strand
GCATTACACCGGCGGCGGAGCTGCCTACGACTTCTAGCGCCCCTTCGACAGGATATGCGGCCACCGGCGTGCCGCAGGCCATCGCCTCCAGCATCACCAGGCCAAAGGTGTCAGACTTGCTGGGAAACACAAACACGTCGGCACTGCTGTACACGCGCGCCAGTTCATCGCGCGGCAGCACGCCAAGCCAATGCACGTCCGGATACTGCTGCTTCAACCGGCCCAGCACCGGGCCTACGCCGCACACCACTTTTGATCCCGGAAAATCCATTGACAGAAACGCGTCAATGTTTTTTTCGTAAGAAACGCGGCCTACAAACAAATGAATCGGCCGGGCGAGGTGCCAGAGATAGTCGCGTTCCCGCTCTTGAAAAATCTGTGTATCTACACCGTGTGTCCAGGCCCGCAGATTTTGAAAGCCGCGAGTTCGCAGCAACTGCAGCATGCTGTTGGAGGGCACCAGCACACCGGAGGACGGTGCGTGAAAGTGTTTGAACAGCGCATATCCGACAGAGAGTGGAATCTTGACTGCCGCATGCAGAATTTCAGGAAAGCGCGTATGAAACGCAGTGGTAAAGCGCCACTTGCGCTGCATACAGTGGCTGCGCGTGGCCCAGCCCAGTGGCCCTTCGGTGGCGATATGCACCGCATCCGGAGCAAATTCGTCCAGCATACGGCGCACACCAGCGCGAGCACCCTTCGCGAGCGCGATTTCCGGATAGCCAGGGCACGGCCGGGTCTTGAACAGCCCCGGATGAATCACGCAGATCTCAAAACCGCGCTGCTTGAGCACGGTCACCAGCTCCACCAGAGTGGTGACCACACCATTGACCTGCGGCTGCCAAGCGTCCGTCACCAGGGCCAGACGGATCACGCGCTCACCAATTCTTCCTCTGGCGCGGGCAATGCCTTGCGCGACGCGCGCGGCAGATGCTGCGCCGCCAGCTTGTCGCTGAAATCCACCAGCTCAAGGCGCCCGTCCATATGCTCAACCAGCGCGGTCAGGCTTTCTACCCAGTCGCCGTCATTGCAGTACAGAATTCCATCGATTTCACGCATCTCGGCGCGGTGAATATGGCCACACACCACACCATCCACGCCCCGGCGCGCGGCCTCCTGCGCAACGGCCTGCTCAAAGTCTGTGACGTAGCTGACTGCGCGCTTGACCTTGTGTTTAAGAAACTGCGACAGGGACCAATAAGGCAAGCCTAACCGCGCGCGCAGCGAGTTGAACTGGCGGTTCAGCTTCAAAGTGATTTCGTACAAATTGTCGCCAACGTAGGCAAGCCATTTGGCACACTGGATCACGCCATCGAACAGATCGCCATGCGTGAGCCAGAGCCGCTTGCCGTCCGCGGTGATGTGCACGTGATCTTCCACCACAATCACGCCGCCAAACGCATGGCCGAGATACTTGCGGGCAAATTCATCATGGTTACCGGGCACAAACACCACGCGGCAACCCTTGCGCGCCTTGCGCAGAATTTTTTGCACCACATCATTGTGCGCCTGCGGCCAATGCCAGCGGCGCTTGAGCTGCCAGCCGTCAATCACATCGCCCAGCAGATAAAGGTAGTCAGACTGATAGCGCTTCAGGAAAGACAGCAGATGCTCAGCCTGGCAGCCGGGCGTGCCTAGATGAATGTCTGAAATAAAGATCGAGCGCACGCGATGTGCGCTGCTCGACTCGCCTTCATCAGTGCCGCCCGCCGCGAAGGGCCAGTCATCTGCTGCGTGCGGCGCGTCAATAGACAGTGGAGTAAACGTTTTGCGCATGCAACCATCGTGCGCAATCCGTATGACATGGTTGCTTAAACCATGTGACAGTTTGGTGAACTACAACACCACTCTACGGTTTGGCTGGTGCCTGCTTGTAAGACCACCACAACACTGCGCCGCCAATCAGAATCATTGGGATCGAGAGCCACTGCCCCATCGAGAGATTGAGCGCGAGCAAGCCCAAAAAGTTGTCGGGCTCGCGCGCAAACTCAGCGATGAAGCGGCAAATTCCATAGCCCAGCGTGAATGCCGCCGCTACCGCTCCGCGCGGCCTTTTCTTGCTGGAAAAAATCCAGATCACGACAAACAGCAGCACCCCTTCCAGTGCGAATTGGTAGAGTTGCGATGGATGGCGCGCAATGTTGTCGCGCGCCTGCGGAAAGATCATGGCCCAGGGCGCAGCCGGGTCGGTTGCCCGGCCCCACAACTCGCCGTTGATGAAGTTGCCCATGCGGCCGGCGGCCAAACCGGTGGGCACCAAGGGCGCGACAAAATCCATCACGCTTAAAAAGTGAACCTTGCGCATGCGCCCGTAGAGCCACATGGCGAAAATCACGCCCAGCAGCCCGCCATGAAAACTCATGCCGCCTTGCCAGATGTACAGCGCCTCCAGCGGATGCTGCAAGTAATACGCCGGCTTGTAAAACAGCACATAGCCCAGCCGCCCGCCCAGAATGACGCCCAGCGCGCCATAAAACAACATGTCGTCCAGCGCTTGGGTGGTAAAACCTGCTTGTTTGAGCCGCAGGCGGCCCAGCAGATAAAACAGCGCAAATGCAATCAGATACATCAGCCCGTACCAGCGCACGGCCACCGGGCCGATGGCAAAGGCAATGGGGTCAAAGTTGGGATGAATCATCGGCATAGCGAGCACTTTCCAGACGTGTTGGCGACACTTTACCGCGCTAGTGGAGGCGGCCAAAGAAATGGTCTGGCGAGCTGCCGGATACGGCGTGCGGGCGGCGGGAACTTACAATCACGCTGAACGAAAGGGGACTTTATGCCGCACAACAACCGCTCCAAAGCCGTTACCCAGGGCGTGCAGCGCTCAGCCAACCGCGCGATGTACTACGCGATGGGTTACAAAAAAGAAGATTTTGACAAGCCAATGATCGGAGTGGCCAACGGCCATTCCACCATTACGCCCTGCAACGCCGGCCTGCAAAAACTTGCCGATGCAGCGATTGAAGCCATCCAGACCGCCGGTGCCAACGCGCAGGTATTCGGCACGCCGACGATTTCAGACGGCATTGGCATGGGTACCGAGGGGATGAAGTATTCGCTCGTGAGCCGCGAGGTGATTGCCGATTCCATCGAAACCTGCGTGATGGGCCAGTGGATGGACGGCGTAGTGGTGATTGGCGGCTGCGACAAAAACATGCCCGGCGGCATGATGGCGCTGGCGCGCACCAATGTGCCAGGCATTTATGTGTACGGCGGCACAGTCAAGCCCGGTAACTACAAAGGCCAGGACCTCACAATTGTGAGCGCGTTTGAAGCAGTGGGCCAGTTCACCATGGGCAAGATGAGCCAGGAGGACTTTGAGCAGATCGAGCAGCGCTGTATCCCTGGCAGCGGTTCCTGCGGCGGCATGTACACCGCCAATACGATGAGTTCGAGCTTTGAGGCGCTGGGTATGAGCTTGCTCTATTCCAGCACGCAAGCCAATCCTGACAATGAAAAGACAGTCTCCACCGCAGAAGCCGCGCGCGTGCTGGTGGAAGCGGTCAAGAAGAACTTAAAGCCGCGCGACATCATCACCAAAAAATCGATTGAAAACGCCGTGGCCTGCATCATGGCCACGGGCGGCTCCACCAACGCCGTGCTGCACTTTTTGGCCATCGCACACGCCGCGGAGGTGGAATGGACCATCGATGATTTTGAGCGCATGCGCAAAAAAGTGCCTGTGCTGTGCGACCTGAAACCCTCGGGCAAGTACGTAGCCACCGATCTGCATAAAGCCGGCGGCATTCCGCAGGTGCTGAAGATTTTGCTCAAGGCCGGATTGCTACATGGCGATTGCATGACCATCACCGGCAAGACGATGGAGCAAGAGCTCGCACACGTACCGGACGTGGCGCGCGCCGATCAAGACGTGATCCGCCCCATCGACAAGCCCATGTACGCGCAAGGCCACCTGGCAATTCTCAAGGGCAACCTGTCGCCCGAAGGCTGCGTGGCCAAGATCACCGGGCTGAAAAACCCGTCCATCACCGGCAAGGCCCGCGTATTTGATTCTGAAGACGATGCGATGGCCGCGATCATGGCGCAAAAAATCACGCACGGCGATGTGGTGGTGATCCGATATGAAGGCCCCAAAGGCGGCCCCGGCATGCGCGAGATGCTCTCGCCGACATCCGCGTTGATCGGCCAAGGCCTGGGCGAAACGACCGGCCTGATCACCGATGGCCGCTTCTCAGGCGGCACCTGGGGCATGGTGGTTGGCCACGTTGCGCCCGAAGCGTTTGTGGGTGGCCCGATTGCACTCATCGAAGAAGGCGATTCAATCACGATTGACGCGCACACGCTGCTGCTGCAGCTAAACGTGAGCGATGCAGAATTTTCGCGCCGCAAAGCTGCGTGGAAGCCGCGGCCACCACGCTATACCCGCGGCGTACTGGCCAAGTTCGCCAAGCTTGCTTCTACCGCTTCACAGGGTGCGGTGACAGATAAGGGGCTTTAAAGCGACACTACAAAAGGCGTCTACGCAATATCCATGCGGTTTTTGAGCCATTTATGGCTGAAAACCCGCATGGATACTGCGTAGTATTGTTTGAAGACCAGTTTATCAATAAAAAAGCCGCTCGATTGAGCGGCTTTTGTCGCATCAGTGCAAATTACTTTTGCGCCATAACCCAGGCGGCAAGCGTCTTGGCTTCCGCCTCAGTCACTTGTGGGTTGGCAGGCATGGGAATCTGGCCCCAGGCGCCAACACCACCGGCGCGAATTTTGCCGGCCAGCTTATCGACTGCGCCTTTGTCACTCCCGTATTTCGCAGCAACATCTTTATACGATGGGCCGATTAGCTTTTTGTCAACGGCGTGGCAGGCCATGCAGTTCTTGGCCTTGGCCAAGTCCGCGTTGGCGGATGCGTTAAATCCGGCAGCAAACAAACCCATAAAACTCAGGGCGACTGCGATCTTTTTCATACAGGTTGGCTCCTAGGTGTACCCAATCTATGGCATTAACGGCCAGTTTACCAAGCGCGTTGACGGTGCCGGCACTAAGCTTGGTTCGATGCAAATTATTTAACAGTTTGCAGCTAAATCCTCACCTACACTTAATTCTGGCAATTGCAGGAGTGTTTGATGCCTTTAGTTTGGATTGGTGGGCTGCTGGTGCTGCTGAAGTACTTTGAAATCGGCCCGTTTGCAACCGTGTCCTGGTGGTGGATTCTGCTTCCGCTGGGCGTGGCGCTGCTGTTCTTTGAAGTGATCGAACCAATGTTCGGGCTGGACAAGAAAAAAACGCATGACCAGCTTGAAGCCGCAAAACAGGAACGCCTGAAAAAGCAGTTGGAGCGCGACCGCGGCCGCCGGTAGCGTTTATTGTTTGACCACCGAATAAAAAAGGGTGCCTCGCGGCACCCTTTTCGTTTGAACGTCTGACTGAATTAGTTCAGCGCGACCTTCTTGCCAGCCTTGTAGGTGTACAGGGTCATGGCCGGGTTCTTGATCTCGCCAATCGAATCAAACGAGATCTTTGCGGTCACGCCTTGGTACTCCATCTTGGCCAGCTCGGCGCGGATCTTGGCAGGCTCAGCAGAACCGGCTTTCTTCACGGCCTCGGCAATCATCATCACGCCGTCATACACGTACGGCGAATACACCTGGAATTGCTTGGGGTACTTGGCGTCATAGCGCTCTTTCCACTTGGTGCCGCTGGGCATTTTGGCCAGCGAAGCGCCGCCTTCAGCGCACACCACGGTGTCGTTTACGCCATCACCGCCCAGTTCAGCCAGCTTGTCGGTGCAAATACCGTCGCCGCCCATAAACTTGGCATTGATACCCAGTGCTTTCATTTGCTTGATCATCGGGCCAGCTTGCGGATCCATGCCGCCGAAGAACACGACTTCAGGATTCAGGCCTTTGATCTTGGTCAGAATCGCGTTGAAGTCAGTGGCTTTGTCGTTGGTGAACTCGCGTGCCACGACTTTCATGCCGTTGGATTCAGCGGTCTTGGTGAACACATCCGCCACGCCTTGGCCGTACGCGGTACGGTCGTCGATCACGGCGACGTTCTTGGCTTTCACGGCCTTTTGCGCATACAGCGCCAGACCGGCACCCAGAGCGTTGTCATTGGCCAGAATGCGGAAGAAGGTGTTAAAGCCTTGCTGCGCAATCTTGGGGTTGGTGGCCGATGGGGTGATTTGCGGAATACCAGCGTCGTTATAGATCTTGGATGCGGGCAGCGTTGTGCCGGAGTTCAAGTGGCCGACAACAGCAGCCACTTTAGCGTCCACCAGTTTTTGCGCAGCAGCGGTGCCTTGCTTGGGATCGGCAGCGTCGTCTTCAGCCACCAATTGGAATACGACTTTTTTGCCGCCAACAGTCATGGGCTTGGCGTTGAGATCTTCGATCGCCATTTTGGCGCCGTTCTCATTGTCTTTGCCATAGTGAGCTTGTGGGCCGGAAATTGGAGCAACGTGGCCAATCTTCACGACCATGTCTTGCGCGCTTGCAGCAGCAACAAAACCGCCAGCCAACGCCAATGCGATTGCAGTCTTTTTCAACACTGTGATTCCTCCAGAAAAGGGATATGTGCGAGACATTCTCGGAGACGCCTTCGCAACCGCCGGACGATACCCGATTTGCCTACAGGCGTCTAACGTTTGGCAACACCAACTGCGCTCACTAGTACTTTCCCGTACGTGGTTTTTGAATCTTTTTGAAGTTGCTATCCGCGCGTAACCACTGCAAACGCTTGCGCAAGATCAGCGGTCAGATCGTCGACATGCTCAAGCCCGATATTCAAGCGAATCACTTGCTCATCCACGGGCCATGGGGGCAGCGTGCGGGTCTTGGCCGGGTCCAGATGCAGCGCCAGGCTAGCCGTGCCGCCCCAGCTTGCGCCAATGCGAAATAGCTGCAGTGCATCAATCAACCGGTCTGCTTGCTGCGCATCAATGCCAGGCGCGAGCACGAACGAAAACACGCTGGATGACCCGGTAAAGTCGCGC
>JBJOQV010000459.1:0-5849 GCA_046049785.1 Pseudomonadota bacterium | reverse complement strand
AAGCGGCTCGCGGATGCTGGCGCGGTCATAGCCGGCCACCGGGCCAATCGCCTTGCGTGCCCACCATGCGCTTTTGAGCAGGCCTTGAAAATCGATGATCAGATCGTAGGGCTGCGCGGCAAGTAGCTGCTTGGCCGCGGCCACCGCGGCGCGCGTATCCGCCGCCCACCAGCGCTTGCGCCATTTGCGCAGCGCTACCGGAATCACCCGCGCCACGGCGGGATGCAGGCGCGCGATGCCGGCAAACGGCGCCTCCACCAGCCAATCAATCTGCGCGCCGGGAAACTGCCGCGCCATGTCGGTCACGGCGGGCAGGGTGTGCACCACATCGCCCATGGAGGTCATTTTGACCACGAGGATGCGCATCAACGTTTGGCTTCGGCAACCAATGCAGGGTTAAAGCGCGGGTCGTTGTACATCTTGAACTGGCGGTACACCTTGAAGTAGGCGCGGCCCGCCGCGGTATCGGCGAGTAGTTGATCCAGGCAGGCGGCCAAATCGCCGCGCTGCTCCGTAAGGCGCGCGAGTTTTGCGGTGCTGCTGCTTCGGTGCGCGTCGTCGACATCGGTGCGCTGTGTTTGCGCCCGCATCGCCTTGATTTTGAGCGCCATGATCGACATCCGGTCACAGATGCTGCCGGCGGTTTCGCTGTTCAGGCGCGCACCGGCGGCCACTTTGGCCACCGGCGCGTCGGTGGCGGCGCTGGCTGCGTCTACCAGATCAAGGGCGATCAAGAGAAATTCATCCACGCGCTCGGTGGCGTCATTGCGGGCTTGGTTGTATTTATCGATGGCGCGTTTGTTGGCCGTGATCTCTGCATCGCTGACCTTGGTGCGGCGCGCCAGATCTTCCTGCTCCCAGAGCAGGCAGTTGTTGCGGTGATTGTCGGCAATCGCTTGCCAAAGCGCAGAATCCTGCCCGGCGGCAACATGTGGCAATTCGTGCGGCGCGTCGTGCGGCCAAGCGGAGCGGGACAACTGCGCGTCATGAAAAGCGATGACCGCCGCGCTGGCAAGCGGAAGGGGCAGGGACATAAGATGACTTTTTAGTTGGAATGCGAGACCGCGATTTTCGCAAAATGCGCAGCCGGCCGTGTGATTTGCTTTATAAGGGAGATTACGCAATATCCATGCGGGTTTTGAAGCATAAATGGCTCAAAACCCGCATGGATATTGCGTACACACCTTTTAAATGCTTGCGGGATGCCGACAAAGCGTTCATAAAAAAAGCGGGCCTCACGGCCCGCTTGAATATGTAGCATTTTCGATCAGCGATTGATCTTGACCGTGGCCGACTCGCTGTTACCCGCGTTGCCACGATGCAGCAGCAGCAGACCCGTTTGCGACGGTGATGCCACATCGCCGCCCGCTACCGCCGTGCTGTTCACCTGGCCGGCCACGCCGCTTGGCACTGTCAGCATAATGCCGCCGCCTTGCAGCGCGAACTTGGGCTTGGCCGGGGTGAAGGTCATCGGCCCGATCGACTCGGACACCGTGCCGGTGAAGTAGTTGTCGAAGCTCAGCACCGTGTAGTCAAACGTGGAGTTCTCCGTCAGGCCCATCGCAGACAGCGGCGCGGTGAGGATCATGTTGCCGGAGTAGAAGTCGGCATCGATAAAGAAAAATGCCTGCAACGTGCCGTCGGCAAGATTCAGAATCTTCACCACAGACAAGGTGGAATCCGCATTCAGGAAATCGTTGAACACCGCAAAGTCTGGCGTGCCGTCGCGGTTGACGTCGATGTCTACCTCGTAGCCGGAAGGCAACGACGGGTTAGACCGGCGCCCAAACGTGGCAATGCCAAATTGCACAATATCTGGCGCCGCCAGCCGTGCACCCACCGCACGCAGATCGGTAAAGGTGATATTGCTGCCCGCCTGCGGCAGATCGCCAGGATATACACGGCTGCTGGTACCGGTGAGCGCAAACACCTCTGTGACCGCCGGCGCAACGCCGGCGTTAAACAGCGTGATCGGCGCTTTGGTCGAGCCGCCGCCCGAGACCTTCAGGTCGGCCGCCTTGCGCGGCATGATGTGCCAGGGCACGGACAGGTTGCGCGTGCCATCGTTCAGCGTAATGTAGCCGTCGAACTCGTTGCGCGAGAACGTGGCCCCGGCTGCGCCGATGTCGCGCGCGTTCTGTGCCCAGGCGGGCAGCTTGCTTGCGTCCACCGTGAGCACCACCTGCACCGTAATGCCGCCGCGTGGTGGAATCGTGACCGAGCTGGGCGCAACAATGCGCACCGCGCCGCTGGCGGCGTCATCCGCATAGCGGAAGCTGGGTGTGATCTGCACCGTCTTGGGCTCTTTGCTGAAGTTGCGCAGCCGCAGGTTCTGCGTAAACGCGCCAAAGGTTGGCACGGCCTGGAAGCCATAGGACAAGGCGGCCGATTTCTGGCTGGGATTAAAGGCCACAAAATCGGTTTGCGCAGCGCGGTCAACCCGTAGCTCACCGGCACCAATGCGTGCAATGGGTGCGAGTACGCCCGGTTCACCTACCGGATCGCTGAAGACCTGCGTGCTGGCGGTATTCATCAGCATCGCCTTGATCTGTAGCGGTGTGCGGTTGGGGAATGCCTGCAGTAATTGCGCCGCCGCGCCAGAGACCATCGGCGCTGCACCGGACGTGCCGCCAAAAGGCGCCTCACCATTGCCTGTACCGACGCTTGCAGACACCGAGCCGCCGGGCGCGCCGATTTCGGGTTTGATCTGGTTGTACTGATTGCTCGGGCCGCGCGCGGATGTGCTCACCACGCTATCTGCGACGGCTGCCAGATCGAAATTCACTTTGACGGCATCGCCGGCGGTCAGCCGGCCCTTGATCGCATTGGAATCTACCTGCGTGATCATCAACGTGGGCACATACACGCTGGAGCCGGGTGTAGTGCCCATCGGGAAGGGTGACTCGGGCGTGACCAGGCCAATCAATACTGCCTTGGCACCGGCGCGTGCTGCGCGGTCTACTTTTTGCGAGAAGCCGCAGGCACCGCGGTCAATCAGCGCAATCTTGCCCGAGGGGTTGCCCAGGTACGGGTCTTCGCCCGCCTGCCCGGCCACGGTGCCGGCCGGGCAGCCGCGGCCCAGGAACACCACATCACCAGAGACCGCTGCAGTCACCGGCCCAAAGTCGGATTCGCTGATCTGCGTAATGCGGCGCGCGATCGCGGCGGGCGCAACGATGTCGATAAACACTGATTTTGCGCTGGGCACTTGCGTCTGCGCCACGCTGATTGCGCCGGGCTCAGTGGAGGGCGAGCCGACGACGGTGGCGACATTGCCGCCGTTGCCAGCCGAGGCAACCACCACCACGCCAAGCTCTACCGCGTTGGCCACCGCAAAGGACAGATCGTCTTCGGGTTGCCCGAAATCGGAACCGAGCGACAGGTTGATCACATCGGCAGCGTCTTCAAAATCACCATCGCCATTGGGGTCTACCGAGAAATCCATCGCCTTGAGCAGCGCGATGCCGTTGCATGAGCCGCTGACAGACGCGCAGGCCTTCACCGCATACAGCTTGGCGCCGGGCGCCATGCCTTTGTGCGTGCCGTCCAGGCTGGCGCCGGCGGCGATATCGGCCACATGCGTGCCGTGGAACCAGTAGTCGATCGGGTTTGGATCTTCGGTTCGCGCCGGGCTACCTGCGCCGCCGCTCCATTTATCGCCCACAAAATCGAAGCCACCAATCACCTTGCTGCTTGGAAACAGCGCGTTGGGCAGGCCGCTCTTGGGGTCGTTGGCATCAACGCCGGCCGCTTCTGCATAAGCCGCGGCCGTGCCGGGGCCACCCAGGTTGCGATGGGTGTAGTCAATGCCGGAATCGATCACGGCAATGCGCATGCCCGTGCCGTCAAACCCACTGGCCTGCAGCGCCGCGCCGCCCACAAAAGGCACGGTCTCCGCCAGATTCAAGGAGTAGTGCACCACCGGGCGCACTTTGACCACGCCGGTCATGCCTGCCAGTTCTTTCAAGCGCGCCGCATCCACGCGCATTGCCACGGCGTTGTGCGCAACATTGACGCGCCCCAATTCTTCGCCGCCCAGGCTTTTCATGGCCGAGGCAAAGCCGCTTTGCTGGCTGGCGAGTTTTTCGCGGTGGCCTGCGGTTTCCGCGCGGATGGTCTTGAGCGCGGCCGATTCAACCGCGGCAGCCGCCGTCTTGCCTTTGCCGGCGGCGGCCTGCGCGGCTATCTTGGCCGCTTTCATTTCACGGAACAGCTCGCCGGGCTCCATGCCCATGTCGGACGCGCGCTTGGCCTGCATGGCCGCCAGGGCAGGCGTGTCCAGCGTGACCCAAACCTCAATTGGCCCGGACGCGGTGCGCAGCCGCGGATCGATCTTGGTCAATGTTTGCTCGGCGCCGGGCAGCGCAAGGCCGCTCATGTCGCCGGCAACGGGCGCGAGCGCCTGCGCGGGCGCCTCGGAACTGATGGCCGGGTCTTGTGAACCGCCGCCACCGCCGCACGCTGCGAGCAAGGCCGCAGCACTGATGGCCGCGAGCGCTGATAAGCGCTTGGCCGACTTGCGAACTACGTTCATGATGTCCATCTCCTCTGCTGCGATTAAAGTCAAACAACAACTGCGTGGTGAAAATTGGCCAGCTCAATACGTTGATGTGCAGCGCTACTTGTGTTCTTGATCGGTTGGTTCGGGCGCTGCCGCGTCATGCAGCCGATTGCGCTGCGATACCGAGCTCACCGCACGCACACCGCTGATGCTGCGCAGTTGCGCCGCCTGCGCTGCACTTGCCTGCACCGCCAGTGCATTACGCAGATGGGTGACGCGGGCGCACACGGGAAGGCCTTGCTGCGCAAGAATTTCAGTGATCTGGGCTTGTTGCTGCCGGATGGCCTGCAGATGCGCTTGCCGCTTGTGTGTGGGCACGCGCGCAAGTGGCGGCAGGCTCAGATCAAGCCACCACTGCTGCGCCGCGTCGCTTGATGTGCAGTGCAAAGCGGGCGGAGCATCGCCACGCGCTAATGCCGAAGATGTTGTGGCGCAGAAGGGAAGGGCAACCACAATCGCGCCGGCCCAAAGATGGCAGCGCGTGTGGACGGAGCCGTCTGTGCGGCCGCGCGCCGTCCAACTGGACCCTAGAGCGATCATGCGTGATGCGCCTTCTCTTGCGGGATTTACCAGAAAATTGCGAGAGCCGGTAAATTTTCCCGAGGCGCAGAATGTCGAGCAAAATTGCAGTTGCGTCAAGAACTCTAAAGACGGTATGTCAGGCGCGGCGCATGTCACTGCGCTGAAACACTGGTGCACTGCGCAAAGATCGATGCCTCAAGCACGTGACGCAATATCCATGGGCATTTTCAAGCAGAAATGCTTCAAAACCCGCATGGATATTGCGTAGAAGCCACGGTTTGACCTACCAGACCACACGCGGAGCATCGGGTGCTGCGCCAAGACCCGCACCAATCAAGCACTTTCCAAGGTTATGCGAAATTATCATGCCGGCATGAACACACAGCATTGGCGCGCAGCGCGTGCTCTCCACCACAATGCGCGGCACTGAATTTTTCAAGGACAACACAGTGATGGACGCCAAAAGCGACACACACAGCAGTGGGCTGAACGTCAAGGTGATCCGCCGTGACGACGCCCCTTCGTACCTTCAAGGCGACCTCGGCCCCTGGGGCGTGTATCTGGAGCAGATCGACCGCGTGATTCCCCACCTGGGCCACCTCAGCCGCTGGGCAGAGACGCTTAAGCGTCCCAAGCGCAGCTTGATTGTGGACGTGCCCATCAATATGGACGATGGCAGCGTGGCGCATTTTGAGGGCTACCGCGTGCAGCACAACACCAGCCGCGGCCCAGGCAAGGGCGGCGTGCGCTTTCATCAGGATGTGAC
>JBJOQV010000458.1:0-4559 GCA_046049785.1 Pseudomonadota bacterium | reverse complement strand
CCCGGCGCAGGCGGGGGCCCATGTACATTGTGCAACAACAAATTGCAAACCTATTGGGTCCCGGCCTGCGCCGGGACGACAGCCTAAATCTCGTTTCGTAACGGTTTTAGCGAACGCGCTTGGAGGCGCAAGTCTCATGTTTTCCGCAAGCGCATACGCAATATCCATGCGTCTTTTCAAGCATAAATGCCTGGAAACACGCATGGATATTGCGTACCCTACTTTGACTTTTTGCCTTTTTCTGCCGCAGTGGCAGCAGCATCCAGCCCGCGCAAGAACTTGAGCTTTTCGGCAATCTTGCCTTCCAGGCCGCGGTCGGTCGGGGTGTAGAACTGCTCGCGCATGCCGTCTGGAAAATACGTCTCTCCGGCGGCGTAGGCATGCGGCTCATCGTGCGCGTAGCGGTAGGCGTGGCCGTAGCCAAGTTCTTTCATCAGCTTGGTGGGGGCATTGCGCAGATGCACGGGCACGGGGGCGGAGCCGTGCTCTTTCACAAACGCGCGGGCGGCCTTGTAGGCGTTGTACAGCGCGTTGCTCTTGGCGGCCACGGCGCAGTACACCACCGCTTGCGCGAGTGCGAGCTCACCTTCCGGTGAGCCCAGGCGTTCATAGGTTTCTGCAGCGTCCAGCGCCACTTGCAGCGCGCGCGGGTCTGCCAGGCCAATATCTTCCACCGCCATGCGGATGACGCGGCGGGCGATGTAGCGCGCATCGGCGCCGCCATCAAGCATGCGGGTGAACCAGTACAGCGATGCGTCCGGATCCGAGCCGCGCACACTTTTATGCAGCGCGCTGATCTGGTCATAAAACGCATCGCCACCCTTGTCAAAGCGGCGCAGGCTTTGCGCGAGCGCAGTTTTGAGTAGCGCTTGGGTGATGTGTTTGCCGCCTTGCTCATCTTCTTTATTGCCGGCGGCCTGCGCGGCAAGCTCCAGATTGTTGAGCAGCTTGCGTGCATCACCATCTGAAAAGCCAATCAACGTGGCCTGCGCATCCTCATCGATGTGGATGCCGGGCAGTTCT
This sequence comes from Pseudomonadota bacterium, assembly GCA_046049785.1. GTDB lineage: Bacteria > Pseudomonadota > Gammaproteobacteria > Burkholderiales > Burkholderiaceae_C > JBJOQV01. Next base: position 3,536 of record JBJOQV010000458.1, on the reverse strand, counting down.
TGCGCCACGGCGCGCTGAAGAATCTGCGCCATTGCCGCATCGTCCAGCGCCTGCAGCACGTACACCGCCGAGCGCGAGAGCAGCGCGCCATTCACTTCAAAGCTCGGGTTCTCTGTGGTGGCGCCGATGAATACAAACAGGCCGCTTTCGACATGCGGCAAAAACGCGTCTTGCTGGCTTTTGTTGAAGCGGTGCACCTCATCGACAAATACAAGCGTAGATTTGCCGCTTTGCGCGCGCGTGAGTTCAGCTTGCGCCACCGCATCGCGAATTTCTTTCACCCCCGCCAGCACGGCCGACAGCGGAATAAACGGCAGATCAAACGCCTGTGCCACCAAGCGCGCCAGCGTGGTTTTTCCCGTGCCGGGCGGACCCCACAAGATCATGGAGTGCGGTGTGTGCGCCGCCAGCGCCACCGCGAGCGGCTTGTTCTCACCCAGCAAATGGTCTTGACCGATCACATCGGCCAGCCGTTTGGGCCGCAGCCGCTCGGCAAGCGGTTGGTAGGTGGGCGTAGCCAAATCAAACATCTGCACATTGTGCCACTGCGCATCCAGTGCAGCCGGCTGCGCTAAGGCATGCACGCAATATCCATGCGCCTTTTGAGGCAAAAATACCGCAAAAGGCGCATGGATATTGCGTACTGCTGCTTTTTTCGGATCCACTGTCGTGTGTTTTGACCAGCATCAACCCATGCGCCAGCCGCGTGCCTAAAGTGACAGCGAGCATGACGTGAGGCAGCGATGAAGACACTTGTTGTTTACTTTTCCCGCAGCGGGCACACCCGTCAGGTGGCGCAAGAAATTGCGCAGCGCCTGAACGCAGATGTAGAAGAAATCAAAGACTTGTCGCAGGACCGCAGCGGCATTGTTGGTTATCTGCAATCGGGCTGGCAGGCGCTCACCGGTACGCTGCCCACATTGGCGCCATCCACCAAACAGCCGGAAGACTACGAGCTCACCGTGATCGGCACACCGGTGTGGAACTATTCGCTTTCTCCGCCGGTGCGCGCCTACGCTGCGCAGCATGAGGGCAACTTCAAGGACGTGGCGTTTTTCTGCACCGAGGGCGGATCAGGCGATGCACGCGCTTTTGCGCAACTTGCGAAGACCTGCGGGCACGCGCCGCGCGCCACGCTGGCAGTCACTGAAAAAGAGTTGCACCCGGCGGCGCACGCGTCGGCACTTGAGGCGTTTGTTCGAAAACTCAGCTAGTGTGGTGTCACACAAATACATACGCTAGAGCAGCGCTCACGCAATAGCCACAAGGGTTTTGAAGCATTTATGGAAACCTCTGCGAAACTCGTCATTCCCGCGAAAGCGGGAATCTCAGGTTCTATAAGTGATTGATTTTTAAGGGGCATGGATTCCCGCTTTCGCGGGAATGACGGAGATTTTGGAGTTTCGCAGAGGTTTCCATCTATGTCCAAAAACGTCCGTGGCTATTGTGTACAAGCACTTTAGCTTGCTGTTTTTTTCACCCGAAACGCCGCCGCGTACATAGCCGGCAAACTGAGTAGCGTGAGCGCGGTGGCCACTACGAGGCCGCCCATGATGGCCACCGCCATCGGCCCCCAGAACACGCTGCGCGACAGCGGAATCATGGCAAGCACCGCAGCGGCAGCAGTCAAAATGATCGGCCGTGCGCGGCGCACGGTAGCGGCCACGATGGCGTCCCAGACAGGGGTGCCATGCTCTACCTCTTGCTCAATCTGGTCGATCAGAATCACGCTGTTGCGGATGATCATGCCAAACAGCGCAATGGTGCCCAGCAGGGCCACAAAACCAAACGGGCGGTTCAGGATGAGCAGCGCGCCTGCTACGCCGATGATGCCAAAAAACCCCGTGGCAAACGCGAGCGCAGAACGCGCAAAACTCTTGAGCTGCAGCATCAGCAGCGTGAACGTAATAAACAGCATCAGCGGCATGCCTGCAGCCAGAGAAGATTGCCCCTTGGCCGATTCTTCCGCCGCGCCAGCCACCACCACGTTATAGCCCACCGGCAGCTGCTGACGGATGGGTTGCAGCAGCGGATCGATCTGGCCGGTCACGGTCGGCCCTTGGATGCCATCGATCACATCTGCGTTCACCGTCACAGCGTAGTTGCGGTTCTCGCGCCAGATCACGCCGGGTTCAAACACAAACTCTGGCTTGGCAATCTGGCCAATCGGAATCGCGCGGCCAGCAGCGTTGAACACGTTCATCTGCGCTACGGCCTCCAGGCTGATGCGCTCATCGGGTAGATTGCGCAGCACAATGTCCATCAGTTCATCGCCATCGCGAAAGCTCCCCACCGGTGCGCCGGTGGTCAGCACGGCCGCAGCCTGCGCGAGCGATTTGGTAGATACGCCCAGGGCGCGCGCTTTGTCTTGATCGATATTCAGGCGCAGCACGCGCACAGACTCATTCCAGTTGTCGTTCACGCCGCGCGCATTCGGGTTGGCAGCCACCACTTTTTTCACCTGCTCGGCAATCGCCTTGACCTGCGCAACCTCCGGCCCTTCCACGCGGAACTGCACCGGGTACGGCACCGGCGGGCCGTTGGGCAGCAACGTGGCGCGGCCGCGGACACCGGGAAAATCAGTCTTGAACACATCGGTGATGCGTTTGCGCAGCGCTTCACGCGAGCGCAGGTCTTTGGGAATCACCACCATCTGCGCGATATTGCTCTGCTGAAACTTTTGATCCTGCGGCAGATAAAAACGCTGCGCGCCGTTGCCCACATTGGTGGTGTAGCTTGCCACTTCGGGCTGCTTCTTGATCCACTGCTCAAACGCGATCGCCTCGCGCTCGGTATTGGCAAAGCTGGACCCTTCCGGCGTCCACAGTTCGACCATGATCTCCAGGCGCGACGAATCAGGAAAGAACTGCTGCTGCACTTTGGTCATGCCGAAAATGCCCAGGCCAAACGCGGCGATGGTGGCGGCAATGGTGATCCAGCGATGCGCGACGCACCATTCCACCAAGTTGCGCAGCAGGTTGTAGAACGGCGTATCAAACACCTCGTGGTGGCTGCCCACCTCGTGGCCTTTGCGATGCTTGAGCACCAGGTAGCCCACATACGGCGTAAAGATCACTGCTGCAAACCATGACAGCACCAGCGCCATGCCGGTGACCGAAAAAATCGAAAACGTGTACTCGCCCGCCGCGCTCTTAGCCATCGCAATCGGCAAAAAGCCTACCGCTGTGATCAAGGTGCCCGTCAGCATGGGGAACGCCGTGACCTTATACGCGAACGTCGCGGCGGCAAATTTATCCAGCCCCTCCTCCATCTTGCGCACCATCATCTCCACCGCGATGATGGCATCGTCCACTAGCAGGCCCAGCGCGATGATGAGTGCGCCCAGCGATATTTTGTGCAAATTGGTATTGGTCACGTACATCGCCAGGAATGTCATGGCCAGCACCAGCGGGATGGTGAAGAACACCACCAGGCCGGGCCGCATGTCCACGTAGTAGCGGCGGTAAAACGGCCGGTTCGCGGCGTTCTCGTGCTTGTGCAAGCCAAGTGCAATAAAACTGACGGCCAGCACAATC
>JBJOQV010000457.1:0-3586 GCA_046049785.1 Pseudomonadota bacterium | reverse complement strand
GTGAAGACCCGCGCGATGCGCTGATTGGCGCGCCGGATTTGGCCAGCCTGCCGGCCGGCACGGTGGTGGGTACCAGCAGCCTGCGGCGGCAGGCGATGGTGCTGTCACAATTTCCGCAGTTGAATGTGCAGCCGCTGCGCGGCAATCTGGATACGCGGCTATCGAAGCTGGACCGTGGCGACTACGCGGCCATTTTGCTCGCTGCTGCGGGCTTGAAGCGCCTGGGCTACGCGCAGCGCATTGCCCGGATTTTGCCCACAGAAGAATCCTTGCCCGCAGCCGGACAAGGTGCGCTGGGGATCGAAACACTTGCAGTGCGCACCGATGTCATTGCCGCACTTGCACCGCTGGTGGATGCGCACACGACTGCGTGCGTGCTGGCTGAGCGTGCCGTGTCGCGCGCGCTGGGCGGCTCTTGCACGGTGCCGCTGGCGGCGCACGCCACGGTTCAGCCAAGCGGTCAACTATCTTTGCGCGCCTGGGTTGCGCAGCCCGATGGCAAGCGGCACGTGGCGGCGCAGGCGCTGCAATCGCAGGGCGAGGCGCCGGATGCGCTCGGTGCAAGAGTGGCGGCCGACTTGCTCGCCCAGGGCGCGGCCGCGTTGCTGGCGGCCTAAGCGCGCGTGGGCAGCAGCGTCACGATCGCCTTGACGCGCCCGCGCGGCGTGGATTCTTCGCTTGCCGCGCAACTTACTGCGGCAGGGCACACAGTGCTGGATTGCGCGATGACCAGCATTGGCGATGCAGCCCCGCAAGAGCTTGCGCACGCGCGCACGCTGTTTGAAGCTGCGGATGCAATCGTGCTGGTCAGCCCGCAGGCGGTCAAATCGGCGCTGTCCCATATGGCTGATACGCTGCAAGGCAAGAACATTGCCGTCATGGGGCCTGGCAGCCGCGCCTTGTTGGTGGATCGCGGCATCGCGGCGCAATCCATCATCGAATCCAGCTCGCAGGATGGCCTGGGCCTTGTGGGCGATTTGTTGCGGCGCCTGCCGCCGTCTGCGTGCGTGGCGATTGGGCGTGCGGGCAATGGGCGCGACGATCTGGCGCGCGCGCTGAGCAGCCACGGCCTGATGGTCAACTTTGCTACGCTTTACCATCGCGCAGACTTGCCGTGGCCACCGGCAACCAGCGCGCAATTGCTGCGCGCTGCAAAGGGCGATTTACGCATTTTGTTCACCACGTCATCCGCGCCGCAAGAGTTTGTGAGCCGTATTCGCAGTGCAGACGCGGCCCAGAGCAGCTTGCTCACGCAGCAAGCACTGGCCTGCTGCACCCACCCAAATGTGGCCGCTGCGGCAGCAAACGCGGGGTTTGCGCGCGTCATCACGCAGATGGGTGACGAATCATCGTGGCTGGCGTCGTTACAATCTGCGCATGTCTGAACCTGTTTCCACACCTGCCGCCACCGCAGCAGCGCCTGCAGCGCCGCCGCCCGGCCCGGTGCAGCGGTTTGGCCCCTGGGTGGTTTCGCTCGCAGCATTGGCATTGGCCGGCTACGCGTGGCTCACGCGCGGCGAGCAGGTGGACCGGATTGCCGCGGACTCGGCGCGCAAACTGACCGAAGCGCAGACGGCCACCAGCCAGGCGCAGGCTGCGTCGCGCAGCGCGCAGGATTTGGTGCGCGACGCGCTCGCCAAGCAGGCGGTGATCGAGGCCAAGGTGGCGGAGTCGCAAAGCCAGCAGGTGGCGCTTGAAAAACTGTATGAAGAACTTTCCAAAAATCGCGACGAGTGGGCGCTGATTGAGGTTGAGCGCATTGTTGAGCTGGCTGCGCAGCAACTGCAGGTGGCCGGCAACATCAGCGGTACCATGGCCGCGCTGCAAACGGCGGACGCACGACTCGCGCGTGCGGACAAGCCGCAATACGCCGCCGTGCGCAAGATCATCGCGCGCGATATCGAACGGCTGAAGAGCGCGCCGGTGGCTGATCTGACGGGTCTGGCGCTCAAGCTGGATGCGCTGGTTGACCAGGTGGAAGCGCTACCGCTGCTTTCAGAGCCCAAGCCGGCTTTCACGCCTGCGCCTGCCAGCGACGCCAAGCCCGGCAATTGGTGGGAGCGGCTTTCGCAAGAGGTGCAGCGCGAGGTGCTGGATTTAGTGCAGATCCGCAAGGTGCAGTCGGCCGAGGCATTGCTGCTGTCGGCCGAGCAGAGCCGGCTGTTTCGCGACGGATTGCGCCTGCGCCTGCTGTCGGCGCGGCTTGCGCTGCTTTCGCGCAACCAGTCGGCGCTGCGTAATGATTTGAACCGGATCGAGCAGGCCGTCAACGCCGGCGCGGACACCAAGCAGCGGCCCACGCAGGGCTTTCTTGCAAGCGTCAAGCAAATGCAAAGCGCTGCGGTGCAGCTTGAACTGCCCAACCTGAACGACACCTTGACAGCACTGGCGAACGCACGCGCCGCCAAGGCCAAGTAGCCATGTCGCGCGTGTTCTGGTTTTTGTTTGTCGCGTGCGTGGCAATTTTGGCCGCTGTGTTTGCCCGCAGCACCCAAGGCAATGTGGCGATTCTGTTGCCGCCGTACCGGATTGATTTGTCAATCAACGCCGCGTTGCTGATCCTGATTGCGATCTTTGTTTTCGCGTATTTGCTGCTTTCGCTGCTCTCTGCTGCGCGCCGCCTGCCGCAAGAGGCGCGGCGCTACCGCGAACGCAAGCAAAGCGAAGAAGCAGTCAAAGGTTTATCGGCTGCCGTGAAAGCACTGTTTGAAGGGCGCTTTGCCCGGGCCGAGGGCATGGCCGCGAGGGCGACTGAAATGCCTGCAGTGCGCGGGGTGGCAGCGCTGGTGGCGGCGCGCTCTGCAGCCTCCATGGCGGAAAACGAGCGCACCATCAAATGGCTCAATCTCGCGCGCGATAGCGGTGAGGTCGATGCCGGGCACGATGTGGTCGCCGCCGAGATCGCGCTGGAGCACCGCCGCCCGCGCGATGCCATGGATGCGATTGCACGGCTGCACGCACGCGGCGCGCGCCATGTGCATACGCTTCGCATCAAGCTTAAGGCCGCCACTGCGCTGGCTGACTGGCAAGAGGTGCTGCACATCACGCGCCAGCTAGAAAAGCACAAGGCGCTGCACCCCACCGTGGCCGCTAAAACTAAGGCCGATGCCTACGGCCAGATTTTCAACCGGCTTTCCTCAGATTCTTACGGCCTTACCGCGCAGTGGCAACGTGTGCCGCGCGATGAGCGCACCTTGCCCGCTGTTGCGCTGCAGGGCGCGCGCGCGTTTGACGCCGCCAGTCTGGGCGTGCAGGCACGCATGATTCTTGAAGCCGCACTGGCCGAGCATTGGGACGACCGGCTGCTGCGCGCCTACGCCCACTGCAGCGAGATTTCTGCCGCCACCCGCATTGAACAGGCTGAGCGCTGGCTTGCAAAGCGCGGCAAAGACGCCGCGCTGCTGGGTACCTTGGGCGCGCTATGCATGCATGAAAAACTGTGGGGCAAGGCGCGGCAGTACCTGGAAGAAAGCCTTGCCCTGCACCCCAGCCGCCAGGTGCATGCCTGGCTTGCGCAGTTGGCGGAGAGCACTGGCGAGGCTGAATCAGCTGCAGAGCATTACAAGGCTGCAGCGTTGTTTGACGA
>JBJOQV010000456.1:0-2567 GCA_046049785.1 Pseudomonadota bacterium | reverse complement strand
GTCGCAATTGATTGAAACCATTTCCGCCACCGAACGCCGTATTGGCCTGTCTGTGGGTCTGGCCGACAGTGACAAAGAAGTCGAGACGCGCCTGAAGCAGTATCAGCGCAAGGTCAAGATGCAGGGCTTTCGCCCCGGCAAGGTGCCGTTTCAATTGGTGGCACGCACCTACGGCCCGCAGTTTCATGTTGACGTGCTCAATGAAAAAGTGGGCGCAGCGTTTGATGAGGCAGTCACGCAGGCAAATCTGCGTGTGGCCGGCAGCCCGCGGGTTGAACCCAAGCAGGACGGCGCGGCAGACAAAGCCGAGTTCACCGCGACCTTTGAGATTTATCCTGAAATCGACTTCGGCGACTTCAAAGCTGCTACGGTGGAAAGAGTCGTGGCTTCGGTGGGTGACGCAGAGATTGATTCCACCATCGCCATCCTGCGCAAGCAGCGCGCGGTGTTTGAAGTGGTGCAGCGCAGTGTGCAAACCGATGACCGCGTGACCGTGGATTTTGACGGCACCTTGGATGGTGTTGCATTTGCAGGCGGGCAGGCCAAGGATTTTGCTTTTGTCTCGGGCGCAAAACGCATGCTGCCGGAGTTTGAGGCGGCAGCGCTGGGCATGCAGGCCGGTGAAAGCAAAACGTTTGATCTAGCCTTCCCGGCGGACTATCACGGCAAAGATGTCGCGGGCAAAACCGCGCAGTTTGTGCTGAAGGTTACCAAGGTCGAAGCGCCCAAGCTGCCCGAACTGGACGCGGAGTTTGCCAAGCAATTGGGCATTGCCGACGGCGATCTGGTCAAAATGCGCGCGGAGATCAAGGCCAACCTGGAGCGCGAAGTCAAAGCGCGCACCAAAGCGCAAACCAAAGACAGCGCGATGGCGGCGCTGCTCAAGACTGCATCCTTCGAGTGCCCCAAGTCACTGATTGCCAGTGAGGCGGCGCGGCTCGCGGACAATGCAAAAGCAGATCTGAAGCAGCGCGGCATGAACATCGAAGACATGCCGTTTCCCGCAGACGTGTTCGATGCGCAGGCCGAGCGGCGCGTGCGCCTGGGCCTGATTTTGGCGGAATTGGTCAAATCCAAGAGCCTGCAGGCCAAACCCGAGCAGCTGCGCGCCCAAATCGAAGAGGCTGCGCAAAGCTACGAGAATCCGGCAGAGGTGATGGGCTGGTATTTCCAGGACCGCAACCGCCTGGCAGAGGTTGAAGCTATTGTGCTTGAAGATAACGTCACCAATTGGGTACTTGAAAACGCAACAGTTACTGAAAAAGCGGTAGCGTTTGACGAGCTCATGGGCACGCGCGCCTAACGCTTACAGCTCGCCCGGCATACACTCCAAGTTAACCGAAGGAATTGCACGCAGCATGAACCGATTCGATCTGCATGATTGGCATAACGACCCGCAGCGTTTTGAGCCCCAGAATCTGGGTATGGTGCCGATCGTCATCGAGCAGTCTGGCCGCGGCGAGCGCGCCTATGACATTTATTCACGCTTGCTGCGTGAGCGCATTGTGTTTTTGGTCGGACCGGTAGGCGACGTAACCGCCAATTTGATCGTGGCGCAGCTACTGTTTTTGGAGAGCGAAAATCCCGACAAGGATATTTCGTTCTACATCAATTCGCCCGGTGGTTCGGTCTACGCCGGCATGGCCATTTATGACACGATGCAGTTCATCAAGCCTGACGTTTCCACGATGTGTTGCGGATTGGCTGCAAGCATGGGCGCGTTTTTGCTGGCGTCCGGCGCGAAGGGCAAGCGCTTTTCACTGCCCAATTCGCGCATCATGATCCATCAACCCTCGGGCGGCGCGCAGGGGCAGGCCAGCGATATTCAGATTCAAGCGCGTGAAATACTCGATTTGCGGGAGCGGCTCAACCGCATCCTGGCCGGCGTAACCGGTCAACCGATTGAAAAAATTGCTACAGATACCGATCGTGATAACTTCTTGTCTGCCGAAGAAGCGCAAACCTACGGTATCGTTGACAAAGTGCTGACCACCCGGTCAGAGGGCGCCTAAGCGCGCAAGCACGCGGAGCGTATGACTGCATGACCGAGAAAAAGGGCACGAGCGAGAAGTTGCTGTATTGCTCCTTCTGCGGAAAGAGTCAGCATGAAGTCAAAAAGCTGATTGCTGGCCCATCCGTGTTCATTTGCGACGAATGCATAGAGCTGTGCAACGAGATTATCCGTGACGAAGCGACGGACAACGTTGCGCAGCAGGCCAAGTCAGACCTGCCTACCCCGGCCGAAATCAAAGACATTCTGGACCAGTATGTGATTGGGCAAGAGTCCGCCAAGCGCATCCTGTCGGTTGCGGTCTACAACCATTACAAGCGCCTGAAGCATCTGTCCAGCAAGAAGGATGATGTTGAGCTGGCAAAGTCCAACATTTTGCTCGTTGGCCCCACCGGTTCGGGCAAAACGCTGCTCGCGCAAACGCTTGCGCGCCTGCTCAATGTTCCCTTTGTGATTGCGGATGCGACCACACTGACTGAAGCGGGTTACGTGGGTGAAGATGTAGAAAACATCATTCAGAAACTGCTGCAAAACTGCAATTACGAAGTAGAAAAAG
>JBJOQV010000455.1:0-8200 GCA_046049785.1 Pseudomonadota bacterium | reverse complement strand
TGACCACCGTGCAGGCCAACACGCAAGAAGGTGCAGAGCGCAAACGCTTCAATGTACGCGTTGAAGATGCGTTTAAGACCGGCATGCGGCGCACGCAGGTGCGCGCGCTGCTGATTGTGTTTGTGATGAGCGCCTTCATGGGCGGCATGCTGTGGGGTGTGTGGCTGGGCGGCAAAGCGGTGATTGCCGGCGAGACCACGGTGGGCACGCTGTCGCAGTTTTTCTTCTACGCCATGATGGTGGGCGGCGCTGTGAGCGTGATTGCAGAAGTCTGGGGCGATGTGCAGCGGGCCGCCGGCGCGAGCGAGCGCTTGATGGAGCTGCTGAACGCGAAGCCGGTCATTGCCAGCCCGGCGCAGCCGCACGCTGCGCCGCCAAGCCAGGGCGGGCTGGCGGTGGCGTTTGATGCGGTGAGCTTCACCTACCCTTCGCGCCCGGAGCGGCCGGTGCTGCACAACGTTTCGTTTGCCGTGCAGCCCGGCGAGCGTGTGGCCCTGGTAGGCCCAAGCGGGGCGGGCAAATCCACCATCTTTGCGCTGCTACAGCGCTTTTACGAGCCGCAGGCAGGCAGCATTCGCATCGGCGGCATAGCCAACGCAGCGCTTGCAATTGATGATCTGCGCAAACAATTCTCCGTCGTGCCGCAAGACCCGGTGATTTTTTCAGACGACGCGCTGGAAAATATCCGCTACGGCCGGCCCGAGGCCAGCGAAGAACAGGTGATCGAAGCCGCCAAAGCGGCGCACGCGCACGGGTTCATCAGCGCGTTACCGCAAGGCTACAAAACTGATCTGGGCGAGCGCGGAGTACGGCTGTCTGGCGGGCAAAAGCAGCGCATTGCCATAGCGCGCGCCATTTTGCGCAACGCACCGATTCTGCTGCTGGATGAAGCTACCTCTGCGCTGGACGCAGAAAGCGAAGTTGCGGTGCAAGCCGCGCTGGCCAACGCCATGGCCGGCCGCACCACCCTCGTGATCGCGCATCGCCTGGCCACCGTGCGCGATGCAGACCGCATTCTGGTCTTTGAAGCCGGAGAAATTGTGGAGGCCGGCACGCACAGCGAGCTGATCGCGGCGCAGCGCTTGTACGCACGCTTGGTCGCGCTACAGAATCTGACATAGACTACGCAATATCCATGCGCCTTTTGAGGCAAAATTGCCTGAAAAGGCGCATGGATATTGCGTAGTCGATATTGAATTCTGCACGTAGCAGCGCCCTTTTACACTTGCGCCCATGAATCAATACGAAACCTTCATGCGCCACGTGTTTGAGCACGGCGTGGAAAAACAAGACCGCACCGGTACCGGCACGCGCAGCGTCTTTGGCTACCAGATGCGCTTTGATTTGCAGCAGGGCTTTCCGCTGCTCACCACTAAAAAAGTGCATGTCAAAAGCATCATCTATGAGCTTCTCTGGTTCTTGCGTGGCGACTCCAATGCCAAATGGCTGCAAGAACGCGGCGTAACGATCTGGGACGAGTGGGCGCAGCCAAACGGCGATCTCGGGCCTGTCTACGGCGTGCAGTGGCGCAGCTGGCCCACCGCCGACGGCCGGCACATCGACCAGATTGCGACGGTAATCGACACGATCAAGAAAAACCCCGACTCGCGCCGCATGATTGTGAGCGCTTGGAATGTGGGCGAGCTGGACAAAATGGCACTGATGCCCTGCCACGCGTTTTTTCAGTTCTATGTGGCGGATGGCAAGCTGTCGTGCCAGCTTTATCAGCGCAGCGCCGATATTTTTTTGGGCGTACCCTTCAACATCGCCAGCTATGCCCTGCTCACGCACATGATCGCGCAGCAATGCAATCTTGGCGTGGGCGACTTTATCTGGACCGGCGGCGATTGCCATATCTACAGCAACCACCACGAGCAAGTGCAAACGCAGCTGGCGCGCGAGCCACGGCCGTATCCGAAGCTTGTGATCAAGCGCAAACCCGATTCAATTTTTGACTATACGTTTGAAGATTTTGCGTTTGAGGGATATGACCCGCATCCAGCCATCAAAGCCCCCGTCGCGGTTTAATGCTTTGTCATTCCCGCCTGCGCGGGAATGACAACTACCAAATGACTATCCTCTCCCTCATCCTCGCGCGCGCCAGTAACGGCGTCATTGGTAAAAACAACACTTTGCCCTGGCACCTGCCGGAAGACTTGGCGTACTTGAAGCGCGTCACACTGGGCAAGCCGGTGGTCATGGGCCGCAAGACCTGGGACTCGCTGCCGCCCAAGTTTCGCCCGCTGCCAGGGCGGCGCAATATTGTGATCACGCGCGACGGATCGTGGCAGCAGCCCGGCGCAGAGCGCGCTACATCCTTGCTGGAAGCAATGCAGCGCTGCCAGGGTGAAGCGGAGATCTGCGTGCTTGGCGGCGCGCAGATTTACGCCGAAGCACTGCCGCTGGCGCGGCGCGTCTATATCACCGAGATTGATCACGCATTTGAAGGCGACACCTTCTTTCCGGCGCTGGATACGCAGCAATGGCAAGAAGTGGCACGGCAAACGCACCGCAAGGACGGTGCGCCCGCGTTTGACTACAGTTTTGTCACTTACGAGCGGGTGTGACTGGCACCGCCCTAAATACTGCGCGCGCCAAACGTATCACACTGCTTCATGTCGCCGCTTTGCAGCCCTTGCCGAAACCACGTGGCGCGCTGCTTTGAGGTGCCGTGCGTGAAGGCATCCGGCCGAACATAGCCTTGCGCTTCGCGCTGCAGCTTGTCGTCGCCCACCGCGGCGGCGGCGTTGAGCGCTTCTTCCAGATCGCCCTGTTCAAACCAGCCTTTGGCCTTTTGCGAATGGTGCGCCCACACGCCGGCAAAACAATCAGCTTGCAGCTCAACGCGTACCGAAATCGCATTGTTTTCCGCCTCTGACATACGCGCGCGCAGCTGATCGACCTTGGCCATGATGCCCATGAGATTTTGCACGTGATGGCCAACTTCATGCGCGATCACGTAAGCTTGCGCAGTGTCGCCCGGCGCGCCCATGCGGCTGCGCAAGGTTTCAAAAAAGCGTAGATCGATATAGACCTTTTGATCGCCAGGGCAATAAAACGGGCCGGATGCAGTGCTGCCGGTGCCGCAGGCCGTGGGCGTTCTGTTATCGAACAGCACCAGCTTGGGTTCGCGGTACTGCGCGCCAAGCTGGCGCGGCAATTCGGTCTTCCACACGTCTTCGGTGCTGCCGAGCACTGCAGATACGAAGCGTCCCAGTTCGTCCGACACCGGGCCGGTCTTGGCCGGCGCGCTTTGCTGCGCCGGCGCCATCGGCCCGCCGCCGCCCAGCAAGCTCATCACCGTCATGGGATTGATGCCAAACAGCCACGCTGCGATAAACGCGATCACAATCGTGCCAATGCCGATGCCGCCGCGCCGCCCACCCAGCATGCCGCCCAGCCCGCCGCCTGCACCGCGCCGGTCTTCTACGTTGCTGCTCTGGCGTTCACCTTCCCACTTCATCGCTGTGCTCCTTCGGTTTGTTTGCAAGCTTACGCAATTGGCAGGCGGATTGCAGCAGCAAATCGAGCGGTACTGAAACAGCCGCACGCAACATCCATGCGCTTTTTGGAGCAAAAATGGCTGAGAAAGCGCATGGATATTGCGTAGTGCCTCTTTTTCCAAAGAATTGGCGAAAGCTCAGCCGTAACAGAGGTGAACTGCGCTACCGCCGCCCCCCCAGCAGCCCGCCCAAAATACCGCGCACGATTTGCCGGCCAATCGATGAGCCCACCGTGCGCACCGCACTTTTAGCAGCCATTTCAATCAAGCCATCGCGCTTGCCTCCACGTGGGCCGGTGGAGCCCAGCAAAACATCCTTCACCATGCTGCCGGCGCCCGATTCTTCCTGCTTGGCCGTCGAAGCAGCGGCCTGTTTGGTTTCGGCGTGTGCGCGCAGCATCTCGTAGGCGGAATCGCGGTCCAGGGTCTTTTCGTACGCGCCGGCCACCAGCGATTCCTTCAACAAAACCTTGCGCTCTGCCTCCGTCACCGGGCCGATGCGGCTGGCGGGCGGAATCACGTAGGCGCGCTCGGTCGGCGTGGGGCGGCCTTTTTCATCCAGCGTGCTGATCAGCGCTTCGCCTACTTCCAGCTCGGTGATCGCTTTTTCGATATCGAGGCCCTTGTTTTCACGCATCGTTTCAGCAGCCACCTTGACCGCTTTTTGATCGCGCGGCGTAAAGGCGCGCAGCGCATGCTGCACGCGGTTACCCAGTTGCGCCAGCACCGAATCGGGGATGTCCAGCGGGTTTTGCGTCACAAAATACACGCCCACGCCCTTGCTGCGGATCAGGCGCACCGTCTGCTCAATCCGGTCAAGCAAGGCCTTGGGCGCATCGCTAAACAGCAGGTGCGCTTCATCAAAAAAGTACACAAACTTGGGTTGGTCCAGATCGCCCACTTCAGGCAGGCTTTCCCACAGTTCACTGAGCATCCACAGCAAAAACGTGGCGTATAGCCGCGGCGAATTGAACAACTTGTCTGCGGCCAGAATATTCACTACGCCTTTACCATCCACGGTTTGCATCATGTCGGCAATGTTGAGCATCGGCTCGCCAAAAAACTGGTCGGCGCCCTGTTCCTCAAGCACCAGCAGGCCGCGCTGAATCGCGCCAATGCTGGCGGTGCTCACGTTGCCATATTCGGTGGCCACGGTTTTGGCGTTATCGCCCACGTACTGGCACATCGCACGCAGGTCTTTCATGTCCAGCAGCAGCCAGCCGTTGTCATCCGCAATCTTGAACACAATCTGCAGCACGCCAGTCTGCACCTCATTTAAGCTGAGCATGCGCGACAGCAGCAGCGGCCCCATGTCGCTGGCGGTGGCCCGCACCGGGTGGCCCTGCTGGCCAAACACGTCCCACAGCGTGACGGGCGCGCCTTGCCACTGCGGCATATCCAGTTTGAGCAGCTTCAAGCGCGCATCCACCTTGGGGTTGCCGCCGCCGGGCTGCGCAATGCCGGTCAGGTCACCCTTGATGTCGGCCATGAACACCGGTATGCCTCGGCTGGCAAACTGCTGCGCCAGCACTTGCAGGGTGACTGTCTTGCCCGTGCCCGTGGCGCCGGTGATTGCGCCGTGCCGGTTGGCCATTTTGGGCAGCAGAAACACCTCAGCCTGGGCGTTTTTTGCGAACAGAATTGGTTCAGTCATGGCGGGCCTACCCAAGTTGATTTGTTAAACTTCGGGCTAATCATATTCGGATGCGCCAGCACCGGTTCACGGGCGAGCAAGTAAGGGGATTTTCAATGGCCGGGCATAGCAAATGGGCCAATATTCAGCACCGTAAGGGCCGCCAGGACGAAAAGCGCGGCAAAGTCTGGACCAAACTCATCAAAGAAATCACTGTTGCGGCCAAACTGGGTGGCGGCGATGTGGCGGCCAACCCACGCCTGCGCCTTGCAATTGACAAGGCCAAAGAGCAGAACATGCCGGGCGACAATATCAAGCGCGCGATCGACCGCGGCGCCGGCACGGTGGAAGGCGCGGACTATATCGAAATCCGCTACGAAGGCTACGGCATCAACGGCGCGGCCGTGATTGTGGACTGCATGACCGATAACCGCACCCGCACTGTTGCGGATGTACGTCACGCATTCTCAAAACATGGCGGCAATCTGGGCACAGACGGCTCCGTAGCCTTCATGTTCAAGCATTGCGGGCAGTTTTTCTTTGCGCCCGGCACAAGTGAAGATAAAGTCATGGAGGCTGCGCTGGAAGCCGGCGCGGAAGACGTGGTCACTGATGATGAAGGTGGCATTGAAGTGCTGTGCGCACCGGGCGATTTTGAGCGCGTAAAAATCGCGCTTGAGAAAGCCGACCTGAAGGCCGAAGTGGCCGAAATCGGCATGAAGCCGCTCAATGAAGTCGCCCTCACCGGCGAAGACGGAATCAAAATGCAAAAGCTGCTGGACGCGCTGGAAGACCTGGACGACGTGCAGCAGGTCTATACCTCGGCCGTTATTGACGAATGAAGATACTCGTCATCGGCGGCGGCGGCCGCGAGCATGCACTGGCCTGGAAGCTGGCTGCATCGCCGAAAGTTCAAGTGGTCTACGTTGCGCCGGGCAATGCCGGCACCGCGGCCGACAAGCGGCTGGAAAACCTCCCCATCAAAGACCATGCGACCTTGGCGCTGTTTGCGCAGCGTGAAAACATTGAACTGACTGTGGTCGGGCCTGACGCAGAGCTCGCAAACGGAATTGTCAATCTATTCCAGAGCAAGGGCCTGGCTGTCTTTGGCCCCACGCGGGAGGCCGCGCAACTGGAATGGAGCAAAGATTTTGCCAAGGCGTTCATGAAACGCCACAACATCCCCACGGCAGCGTATGAAACTTTTTCATCGGCTTATGACGCACATGCTTATGTAGAACACAGAGGCGCGCCGATTGTGATCAAGGCCGACGGGCTGGCCGCGGGCAAAGGCGTTGTGGTGGCGCAAACGGCAGACGAGGCGCATGCCGCCATCGACAGCATGCTGGTGGATAGCAAATTTGGCAAAAGCGGCGCGCGCGTAGTGATTGAAGAATTCATGGCCGGCGAGGAAGCCAGCTTTTTTGTGCTGTGCGACGGCAAGAACGCCCTGCCCTTTGCCACCGCGCAAGACCACAAGCGCCTGCTGGATGCCGATCAAGGCCCCAACACCGGCGGCATGGGCGCGTACTCACCGGCACCGCTGATCACGCCGGCGATTCACAACAAAATCATGAGCAAGATCGTCCGCCCCACGCTGGCGGGCATGGCGGCCGAGGGCAATCCGTTCACCGGATTTTTGTACGTGGGCCTGATGATCGGTGCTGACCGCGAGCCGCGCGTGGTGGAATTCAATGCCCGGATGGGCGACCCGGAAACGCAGCCGGTGATGATGCGCCTGAAGTCTGATCTGGTCGTGGCGCTGGAAGCTGCGCTGGAAGGCAAACTCGATACGCTGGAGCTGGACTGGGACCGCCGCACCGCGCTGGGCGTGGTGATGGCCAGCGAAGGCTACCCCGATGCGCCGCGCATCGGCGACCCAATCTATGGCATCCCCGCCGCCACGGAAGACAGCTTGACGTTTCACGCCGGCACCACTGTGGACGCCAAGGGCCACCTGCTCACCGCCGGTGGGCGCGTGCTGTGCTGCACCGCGCTGGGCGATTCGGTGCGCATGGCGCAGCGCCGCGCCTACCAGGTGGTGGAAGAAATCAAATTCCGCGGCGCGCAGTACCGCAAAGATATTGGCCACCGGGCAATCAATAAAAAAACATAGCATACGCAATATCCATGCGGGTTTTGAGCCAAAAATGGCTCAAAACCCGCATGGATATTGCGTAGTTGCCTTGTAGAGCTGCGCGATGGACCTACTAAATATACGCACACCACGCTTGCCTCAATACAACGGGTCTGCATCTCGCCGGTGCTATAAAGCGTGCAACTCCCGCAATGAGTGTTGGCATGACTGAACAAGTGGATGTAGGCGCGGTGCGCAGCTACCTGCTGAGCCTGCAAGAAAAAATCGTCGATGCGCTGCAGGGCCTGGATGGCAAACCCTGGCTGCGCGACGAGTGGAACAAGGCGCCGGGCGAGCGCATCGGCGGTGGCGGCATCACGCGCATCGTGGAAGAAGGCGCGGTATTTGAACGCGCCGGCGTGGGCTTTTCGCACGTCAATGGCCGGCAATTGCCGCCCTCAGCCACCGCGCACCGGCCCGATCTGGCCGGCAAGCCGTGGGAAGCAATGGGTGTTTCACTGGTGCTGCATCCGCGCAACCCGTACATTCCCACCGTGCACATGAATGTTCGGTTCTTCGTCGCGCTGGAGGTTGTTTCTACTGAGGCAGCAGGCAAGCCGAACTGGTGGTTTGGCGGCGGCATGGACTTGACGCCCTACTACGGCTTTGAGAAAGACGCCGTGCGCTTTCATTCGGTATGCAAGCAGGCGCTCGATCCCTTTGGTGCGCAGTATCACCCACGCTTTAAGAAGTGGTGCGATGAGTATTTCTTCCTCAAGCACCGCAACGAACCGCGCGGCATCGGCGGCATTTTCTTTGATGATTTTGCCGAGCTGCCGTTTGCACATAGCTTTGCCCTGCAGCGCAGCGTGGGCGACCATTTTCTGGACGCGTATTTGCCGATTGTGCAGCGCCATAAAGACGATGCCTATGGCGAGCGCGAGCGCGAGTTTCAGGCCTACCGGCGCGGCCGCTACGTGGAGTTCAA
>JBJOQV010000454.1:0-3336 GCA_046049785.1 Pseudomonadota bacterium | reverse complement strand
CCAAAGGCGTTACCGCTGGAACGAAACTTCCCGCCGTGGTTGTGGGCGGCTCACTGACTTCAGTGAAAGAGCAAATGTCTGCCGCGTATGCAAAAGAACTGGCTGGCCAGGGGTTCGCCGCGCTGGCGTTCGACTACCGCCACTATGGTCAAAGCGAAGGCATGCCGCGCCAGCTTGAGTCGGTAGAGTCCAAAAAGGCGGATTTGAAGGGAGCGGTCTCTTTTCTTCAAACCCACGCACGCATCGATCCTCAAGGCATTGCGTTGCTTGGGGTGTGCACCTCCGGCGGCATGTCGTTCAAGCGGCTGCTGAGGACACACGAATCAAGGCGGTGGTCACGGTAGCCGGATGGTTTGCTGAACCGTCGCTCACGCCGATGCTCTATGGCGGCGATGCAGCGGTAGCCAATCTAAAAGTGCAGGGCCAGCAAGCGCTGGCAAAGTATCGCGCAACCGGTAAAAGTGACACGGTTCAAACCTATGGCATGGCCGGCTCCGGCGCAGCGCATGCTGGCGACCATATGGACTACTACGTCAACCCGCAGCGCGGCAACATTGCGCCGTGGACCAATGCGATGGCGGTGCAATCCTGGGAATCATGGCTGAGTTTTAATCCGGTCGCGGCCGCATCAAAGGTCACAACGCCCACGATGATCATTCACTCGGATGACTCTGCACTTCCCGATCAGGCCAAGAAAGTCTTTGGATTGCTCGCCGGCAAGAAAGAGCTCAATTGGATGAGGGGTGGTCACTTCGAGTTTTATGACAATCCGGCCAAAGTCAAGGCCGCTGCGAGCGAGGTTGCCCGGTTTGTTCGCACGCAAGTTGCGCAGCCCGCGCGCGTAGCGGCAGCAAATTAAACGCATCCATCGCGCTTTCACCATTTCACAAAACCTATTCACCACTTAAACAAGGAGTTCATCATGCCACTCAAATCTCTTCTCGCCGCTTCAGCATTCACGCTGGCCGCAGGCACGGCGCAAGCAACAACACCGAAACTCGCACCTGTTGGTGCGCCCGACACCGCCCGCGTCATCAGCGTAGTCAGCAGCATTCCGCTGGCAGTCGATCTGGCGGCCTACGACCTGGCGGAAAAAGCCTTCGCGCCAAAAGTCGTGATCGACTACACCAGCTTGTGGGGTGGGCAACCCAATACCATGACGCCTGCGGAACTCATGGCAGCATGGCGCGGCATCGTGCCTGGCTTTGATGCGACCTGGCATGAACTTGGACCTGTCAAAGCGCAAGTCTCGGGCAGCACCGCCAAAGCCACCGCCATGGTGGACGGCCGGCACTGGATTGGTGCGCAGCTCTGGCGCCCGGTGGGCCACTACAACTGGGATTTGGAGAAGCAAAATGGCCAGTGGAAAGTCACGCGCATGCAGTTCAATATGACGCAAGAAATAGGTGATCGCGCTGTTGCCACACAGGCCATGGAGCGCGCCAAGGCAAAGAGCTCACCTGCCGAATGATAGGCATAGCGCAGTATCCATGCGCTTTTTCAGGCAAAATTGGCTTGAAACCCGCATGGATATTGCGTAATACCCTCTAAGATTCCAGCGCAGCACAAATTCGTCACGGGTTTGCACCAGCACTGCACATTACAAATTTGTAATCAGCGCTGTAACGCTTCGCTGTACGCTCTGGCCGCAAACGACAGAGCGGTGCAGTTCAGCCGTAAACACAGTTAGCCGTTTCTCTTCTCTCTCACAAGGAAACACGCCATGGCAAAGTTCACCCTTAACGGCAAGGCGGTCAGCGTCGATGTTGACCCTGCCACCCCGATTCTCTGGACACTGCGCGACAACCTCAATCTCACCGGCACCAAATTCGGCTGCGGCGCGGCGCTGTGCGGCGCGTGTACGGTACACCTGAACGGCAATCCGATCCGCTCCTGCATCACGCCGGTGTCCGCAGCAGAAGGCGCAAGCATCACCACCATCGAAGCGATGGCCGCAGACAAAGTGGGCAAGGCGGTGCAAGACGCCTGGGTCAAGAATGACGTGCCGCAGTGCGGCTATTGCCAGAGCGGCCAGATCATGAGTGCGACGGCCCTGCTGCGCACTAAAAAGAACCCCACGGATGCAGATATCGATGCAGCCATGAGCGGCAACATTTGCCGCTGCGGCACCTATCAACGCATCCGCGCCGCCATCAAAGATGCCGGCAAAGCTCTGGCTTAAGGCAAGGGGATTACATCATGCACTTCCAACTTTCCGATGCACCGCAACTCAAGCGCTTTGCCAAACAACTGCGCGGCGAAGAGTCCAGCGCAGCGCCGATGGACCGCCGCGCGTTTCTGAAATTTTCCGGCGCTGCCGGCGCCACTGGCTTTGCGCTCGGCGTCTTCCCGGCTGCTGCGCAGCAAGCTGCGACACCCGCAGGCCCCAAGCCCACGCACATGCCGGCAGGTTTCATCAGCATTGCCAAAGACGGCACCGTCACCGTGGTGTGCAACCGCATGGACATGGGCCAAGGCATTGAAACCGGGCTGGCAATGATTGCCGCCGAAGAGCTTGACTGCGACTGGAGCAAGGTCAAAAGCGCATTCGGCACCGAAGACGGCCGCTATGTCGATCCGATGATGGGCATGCACCTCACCGGCGGCTCCAACAGCATCAAGAACTCCTACACACAGTACCGCGAGCTGGGCGCGCGCACCAAAGCCATGCTCGTGGCTGCTGCATCGAAAAAACTGGGCGTTACACCGGCCAACCTCAAAGTTGAAAACGGCGTGATTTCCGGCGGCGGCAAAAAAGCCACCTTTGGCGAACTGGCGGCCGAGGCGATGAAGCAGCCGGTACCTGAAAAAGTGGCGCTCAAAGACCCGAAAGATTTCAAAATCATCGGCAAACCCACTGGGCTTTTGGTGAGCAAAGCCAAATCCAGCGGCACGCAGCAATATGCGATTGATGTGAAACGCCCCGGTATGTTGACTGCGGTGATTGCGCAGCCACCTACTTTTGGCGGCAAGGTCAAAAACCTCGACGCCAAGGCCGCGCAGGGCATGAAAGGCGTCAAAGCGGTGTACCCGGTGGCGCTGGACGGTGGCAGTCAGGGCGTGGCGGTCGTGGCCGACACGTTCTTTCATGCCAAACAGGCACGCGATGCGCTCAAGCTGGAATGGGAAGCCGTCGGACCACAAGTGGATTCTGCCAAGCAACTGGCCGAATACCGCGCCCTCGCAAAAACGCCGGGCAAGCTCAAGTTCAATGATGATGTGAGCAAGATTGCCAGCGCGCCCAAAAAGCTGGAGGCGGAGTTTGTGTTTCCGTATCTGGCCCACGCCGCAATGGAGCCGCTGTCTTGCACGGTGGATCTCACCAAAGACAAATGC
>JBJOQV010000453.1:0-2652 GCA_046049785.1 Pseudomonadota bacterium | reverse complement strand
TGCGCAGGCGCAGTACTCCTTAGATGCGGCTGGGCAACTGATCGTGTTGCAGGAACTGGGTATTCAGAGCCTGCCTACTCAGCATCGGAGCAAAACGAAGATTGTTTTCCAATCCACCACCTCTCGCAAAACTCTGCCTAAAACCGCCAAGCGTCTGAATGCCGTGATGGTCGGCCACCTGCGCGACGAGAAAATGCCGCAGACCTTGTTTGAGGCGGCACGTCTGTTGGCGGGCGAGAAGTCTATTCGCATCACTCATATCGGTGCAGGCTTGGATGAAAAGCTCGCTCAAGACGCTATCAAAACAGAAGCACTCTGCGCAGGATACACATGGGCTAGAGGTCTAAAACATGCTCAAACCCGGGCAAGAATCCAGCGTGCGCACGTGCTCGTGCACACCAGCAAAATGGAGGGCGGCGCACATGTGATCATGGAAGCCGTCTGCAGCGGCACCCCCGTGATCGCTTCTCGTATGGACGGGAATGTGGGCATGCTGGGCGCAGGCTACGACGGCTATTTCCCGGTGGGCGACGCTCAGGCCTTGGCGGCCATGCTGTGCCGCTGTAAGAACGAACCCGCTTTCCTCGACCATTTAGCAGGGCAATGTGCCCTGCGCGCGCCACTCTTTGCGCCTTTGGCTGAACAAACTGCCTTGCGTGGCATCGTCGCCACGGCACACACTATTTCACACTGACTCATGCAAACCTCCGACCAGCCCATCCTTCGCGATATTGTTCTCATTGGCGGTGGCCACAGCCATGTCGGCGTGTTGAAGAGTTTCGGCATGAATCCAATCCCCGGCGTGCGACTCACGCTGATCTGCACTGATCTGCACACGCCCTATTCCGGCATGCTGCCCGGCTATGTGGCAGGGCACTATGGCTTTGATGAAGTGCATATTGATTTGCTGCGCCTGGCTCAGTTTGCAGGTGCTCGCGTGTATCGAGACGAGGTGATGGGTATTGACCGCAGCGGGCAAAAAGTGCTCTGCAAAAACCGCCCGCCTGTTCCATATGACCAACTTTCCATCAACATCGGCTCCACGCCGCAGCTCCAAGGCGTGCCTGGTGCGGCTGAGCATGCGGTTGCTGTCAAACCGATTCGCAATTTCAATGATCGCTGGCTAGCCTTGCTTGAACGGGTGAAAACCCACGCTGGAAAAACCACCATCGCCGTGGTGGGCGCGGGGGCAGGCGGTGTTGAGCTGCTGCTCGCCATGCAGTTTCGCTTGCGCAACGAGCTCGCAAAACTGGGGCGCAATCCGGATGAACTGCAGTTTCACCTGCTCACCAGCAGCGATGCCATCTTGCCCACACACAATGCCGGTGTGCGCAGACGCTTCGATGCAGTGCTGAGCGTGCGTGGCGTTCAGGTGCATCGCAATTCAGAGGTGACGCAGTTGAAAGCAGGCGTGCTGACCACCTCGCAAGGCAAAGAGCTCCAAGCTGATGAAATCATTTGGGTCACACGTGCAGGTGGCGCAGCTTGGCTCAAAACCACGGGCTTGCAGCTCGATGCCGAGGGTTTCATTCAAGTGCATGACACCTTGCAAACTTTAACGGACCCGCTGATCTACGCCGCAGGCGACATTGCCAGCATGGTGAACTACAAGCTGGAAAAAGCTGGCGTGTTTGCCGTGCGCATGGGCAAGCCGCTCACGGAAAATCTACGCCGCGCAGTCGCCGGCACGGCATTGGAAAACTACCGACCGCAAACCAGCTGGCTCGCGCTGATCAGCACCGGAGACAAATACGCGGTGGCCTCACGCGGCTGGCTTGGCTTTGCAGGTGCGTGGGTATGGCAATGGAAAGACTGGATCGATCAGCGCTTCATGCGCAAATTCAGCGAGTTTCCAGACATGTCGGGGCAGGCCGCTCCAGCGGGCAAGGCCTTGAGCAGCGTCAAGCTCAGCTCTGAAGAATCTCTGCAAGCGATCTCCGCCATTGCCATGCGCTGCGGTGGCTGCGGCGCAAAAGTCGGCGCAACCATCTTGCAACGCGCCTTGGGCAATCTGCATCCGGTGCAGCGCGATGACGTGCTCATAGGCCTGAAAGACCCGGACGATGCAGCCGTCGTGCGCGTGCCGCCGGGCATGGCCATGGTGCATTCGGTCGATTTTTTCCGAGCCTTTGTGGACGATCCCTATATTTTTGGCAAGATCGCAGCGAACCATGCGCTGGGCGACATCTGGGCCATGGGCGGCCAAGCGCAATCGGCCACCGCCATCTGCACCGTGCCACCGGGCATGGATGCCAAAGTGGAAGACGTCTTGTTTCAGATGATGACGGGTGCGTTGGAGGTGCTCAACGAGGCCGATTGCTCGCTCGTGGGTGGCCATACCGGTGAAGGCAAAGAGTTGGCTCTGGGATTTGCCATCAACGGCTTGATCGAAGACAAGCCCGAGGCGATTTTGCGCAAAGGCGGCATGAAGCCAGGTGATGTGCTAATTCTGACCAAACCGATCGGCACCGGCACCCTGTTTGCAGCCAAAGACCGCTTGTTTGCCAAGGGCCGCTGGATCGATGCGGCGCTCAGCAGCATGGTCGTCAGCAACCGCAAAGGTGCGCACATCTTGCGCGAGCATGGCTGCAGCGCGTGCACCGATTTAACTGGCTTCGGCCTGCTCGGCCATTTGGTGGAGATGACCCGCCC
>JBJOQV010000452.1:0-4564 GCA_046049785.1 Pseudomonadota bacterium | reverse complement strand
CGCGCGGCGAAAAGAAAAAACTCTTTCCCTGGCTCTACGAATTTGCCCGCGCCTGCCTTGGTCCAAGCTCGCGGCCAATTGGAGCACTTGCGTGTCGTTGAATCCTGCCGCCAGCGCAGTTTTTCAAGACGCATCCAACAAACAGCTCGCCAACCTCTGCGGCCCGCTGGATGAAAACCTGCGCCAGATCGAAGCGGCGCTGGATGTAGTCATCACGCGCCGCGGTGCACGCTTTTCGGTGCGCGGCGCAGATGCGGCGGCAAAACAGGCGGTTGCTGTGCTGGAACAGTTTTTCTTAAAGGCTGCAAAGCCCATCAGCGTGGACGATATTCAGCTTAGTTTGGTCGAGCTCACAAAATCGCGCGCGCCAAAACAAGTATCGCTTGACGAAGCGCCCAGCCTGCAGCTGCGCGTGAGGCGTGCCGATTTGCAAGGCCGCACGCCAAATCAGCGTGCATATATGCAGAACATTCTCACGCACGACATCACCTTTGGCATCGGCCCCGCGGGTACCGGCAAAACCTATCTGGCGGTGGCCTGCGCGGTAGATGCGCTGGAGCGCGAAGCGGTCAAGCGCATTGTGCTCACGCGTCCCGCGGTGGAAGCCGGCGAGCGCCTCGGGTTTTTGCCCGGCGATCTGGCGCAAAAGATCGATCCGTATCTGCGCCCGCTGTATGACGCGCTGTATGACCTGATGGGTTTTGACAAGGTGCAAAAAGCGATTGAAAAGCAGATGATCGAGATCGCGCCGCTGGCGTATATGCGTGGCCGCACGCTGAATCACGCATTCATCATTCTGGATGAAGCGCAAAACACCACGCCGGAGCAGATGAAGATGTTTCTCACCCGCATCGGCTTTGGCTCGCGCGCGGTAGTCAATGGGGATGTGTCGCAAATCGATCTGCCCAAAAACGCCAAGAGCGGCCTGATCGATTCGCGCCGCATTCTGGCCAAGGTGCGCGGACTGGCCTTCACCACGTTTACGAGCGCCGATGTGGTGCGCCATCCGCTGGTAGCGCGGATAGTGGATGCCTACGAAGCGGCAGATTCAAAAAGCAAAGACGCTTGATCCATGCGGGTTTTAAGGCAAAATCGTCTCAAAAAGCGCATGGATATTGCGTACTCGCCTTCTGCAACCCTGCTATTGAGTTGCCAATTTGCAGATGCGGGCGCCCAAACAATTGCCGCGCGCTCAACCCTGCGCCGCTGGGTAAGCCGCGCGCTTGAACAACCGGCGCACATCAATTTGCGCTTTGTATCGCAGCATGAAGGCCGCGCGCTGAACAGCGAATATCGCGGCAAAGACTACGCGACCAATGTATTGACCTTCGCGTACCCGCACACGCGTGGCCAGCCACTGCAGGCCGACATCATCTTGTGCACAGCCGTGGTGCGTGCCGAGGCCAAAGCGCAGCGCAAAACCGTGCGCGATCATTTGGCGCACCTCGTGATTCACGGCGTGCTGCACGCGCAGGGCTACGATCATGAAAATGACCGTGACGCGCAGCGCATGGAAGCGCGCGAAGTTGAGCTACTTGCATCGCTGCGCATCCGTAACCCGTACGCAGTGTGATTCGGCTATGCTCCGCGCAGATTCACTCTTGTGCTTTCAAATTCAAAGCACGCACGCATGAACGACAACGCGCACCGCGCACCCCACAAATCGCTGCTGGAAAAACTCTCCGCGCTGCTCACCCGCGAGCCGGATTCGCGCGATGAACTGCTCAACCTGCTGCAAGCGGCGCACGACCGCAATTTGCTCGATGCCGACGCGCTCGCCATGATGCACGGCGTGTTGCAAGTCAGTGATTTGGCCGCGCGCGACATCATGGTGCCGCGCGCGCAGATGGACTGCATCGACATCAACCAGCCGCCGGATGCGTGGCTGGGCTTTGTGATTGAAACCTCGCACTCGCGCTTTCCTGCCATTGAAGGCGGCAAAGACAAAGTGGTTGGCATTTTGCTGGCCAAGGATTTGCTGCGCTTATCGCGCGATGATTCGCTGGACGTGCGCGACATGCTGCGCCCGGCCGTGTTCATCCCCGAAAGCAAGCGCCTGAACGTGCTGCTGCGCGAGTTTCGCGCCAACCGCAACCACATGGCCATTGTGGTGGACGAATACGGCGGCGTGGCCGGCCTGATCACGCTGGAAGACGCGCTGGAACAGATCGTCGGCGACATCGAAGACGAGTACGACTACGACGAGGCCGAAGATCACATCACCGCACTTGGCCCGGGCCTGTGGCGCGTGGATGCGGATACTGAAATCGCGCAGTTCAACGAGCGGTTTCAGACTAATTTCACCGACGAAGAGCACGACACCATCGGCGGCCTGGTCACCGCCACCTTCGGCCGCGTGCCCAAGGTCGAAGAAGAAGCCGAATTCTCCGGCCTCAAGTTCACTGTGCTGCGCGCCGACGCGCGCCGCATCGACGTGCTGCGGGTTGAGCGCGGCGCGGGCGTAAGCCCGCCCGAGCAGAGCTAAGTGCGCCTTTGGCAAAGCGCAGCCCTGGCAGCGGCTGCGGGCGCAGCACACACCTTCAGCTTTGCGCCCCACAACTTGTGGTGGCTGCAGTTCATCAGCTTTGCGGCGCTGTTTGCGCTGACCCTTGCCGCGCCGCGCCTGCGCGACGCAGCGTGGATCGGCTTTGCCTTTGGCTTGACGCACTTTTTAAGCGGCGTGAGTTGGCTCTACATCAGCTTGCATGTCTACGGCTTGATGGCCTCGCCGCTTGCGGCGTTTGGTGTGTTTGCGCTGGCTTGCTACATGGCGCTGTATCCGATGCTGGCGGCGGTGATCACCCGCTGGTTCACGCGCCCTCACCCTAACCCTCTCCCGCACGCGGGAGAGGGAATTGAAAGCCCCCTCTCCCGCATCAGCGGGAGAGGGCGGGGGGTGAGGGCGAATTTGTGGAGCGCCGCAATCTTCGCCGCCGCCTGGCTGCTCACCGACCACGCACGCGGCTGGGTCTTCACCGGTTTCCCCTGGCTGGCCGCGGGCTATGCGCACACCGATTCGCCGCTTGCAGGGTACGTGCCTTACATAGGCGTGTATGCAACCGGCGCGGTTGCGGCACTGATTGCCGCGCTGCTGTGGGTGGCTCTAAAAGGGATCTACGCAATATCCATGCGCTTTTTCGAGCAAAACGCCTTGAAAACCCGCATGGATATTGCGTACTCCTCGATTGGACTGATAGCCATCGTGCTTGCTGGCGGCTGGTTGGCCGCGCCGCTGCATCAGGCGTTGCCATCAGCAGCGTCAATGTCCATCCGCCTGCTGCAAGGCAACGTGCCGCAGAGCATGAAGTTCGATCAAGCCACCATCGTCAACGCGGCCAACGACTACATCGCGATGGTGAACGAACAGCGCGCGGATTTGATTGTGCTGCCGGAGACTGCGATCCCGGTTGCGCCGGAACGTTTCATTCGGGCTTATGACGCGCTGGCGCAAGCAGCCAAACAGCACGGCACGGTCGTCCTCACCGGCGCGCCCATCAAGACTGGTGGCCAGTGGACCAACAGCGTGATCGGCTACGCGCCGGACGGCACGCGCATTCCTTACTTTTACAGCAAGCAGCACCTGGTGCCCTTCGGCGAGTTCATTCCGCTGGGCTTTAGGTGGTTTGTGGATGCCATGCAAATGCCGCTAGGCGATTTTGCGCGCGGCGCGAAGGACCAGCCGCCGTTTTCGGTGCCCATCAAAAATGGCAAGACCGTCAAAGTGGCCGTGAACATTTGCTACGAAGACGTGTTTGGCGAAGAACTGACTGACGATGCGCGTAGCAGCGACGTGCTGCTCAACGTCAGCAACCTGGCCTGGTTTGGCGACAGTTGGGCGATGCCGCAGCACCTGCAAATCGCCCGCATGCGCTCCATTGAACTGGGACGCCCCAGCATCCGCGCGACCAACACGGGTGTGACTGCGGCGATTGATGCGAGCGGCAAAGTGCTGACGCAATTGCCGCTGAACACCAAAGGTTCGCTTGATCTTGAATTGCCCATCACACGGCGCGATACGGTTTTTACGCAGTACGGCAATGTGCCCGGCGTGATGGCTGCGCTGTTGATTCTGATGCTGGCCGCAGTACTGCGCTTGAAAGCACGGCGCGACCGGTAAAATCCTGGATTCCGTCATTCCCGCGCAAGCGGGAATCTCATGGACAATATGCAGTATCCCTACGAGATTCCCGCTTGCGCGGGAATGACGTCCTTCGAGTGAACCCAAATGATCACCTTCCAAGAACTCATCCTCCGCCTGCAAACCTACTGGAACGAGAACGGCTGCGCGCTGATGCAGCCGATTGATCTTGAAGTTGGCGCAGGCACGAGCCATGTGCACACCTTTTTGCGCGCCATCGGCCCGGAGCCTTGGCGCGCCGCGTATGTGCAGCCCAGCCGCCGCCCGAAGGATGGGCGCTACGGCGAGAATCCCAATCGCTTGCAGCATTACTACCAATACCAAGTCGTTTTGAAGCCCGCGCCTTCCAATATCCTGGAGCTGTATTTGGGCAGCTTAGAAGCACTTGGCTTTGACCTGAAAAAGAACGACATTCGATTTGTGGAA
>JBJOQV010000451.1:0-2863 GCA_046049785.1 Pseudomonadota bacterium | reverse complement strand
CAACACGTTGCACCTGATGTTCATGACGCAGTACACCGAGCTGTGGAACGCCATCGACCCGATTGCCGAGCGCATCCGCGCGCTGGGCTTTCCTGCACCCGGCACCTATGCGCAGTTTGGCAAGCTCTCCTCCATCAAAGAGCCGGTGGGCGTGCCCAAGGCAGAAGAAATGATTCGCTTGCTGGTCAAAGGGCATGAAGCTGTGGCCAAGACTGCGCGTGGATTGTTCCCCGTAGCGGACAAAGCCGACGATCAGCCAACCGCAGATTTGCTCACGCAGCGGCTGGATATTCATGAGAAGACGGCGTGGATGTTGCGTAGCTTGCTGGAGGAATGAAACCGCTGCATGCGAGCAGAGAAAGACCTGCACGAGTTGAGCATTTGCCGGCAGACGCTTTGGAGTCAGAGTGGTGCACCCCAACGCACCATGAACTCCCAAGTGGTTTGTTGGGAGCGTCTTAAGCGCGTCTACGCAATATCCATGCGGGTTTTCAAGCAAAAATGCCTGAAAACCAGCATGGATATTGCGTAGTTACTTTCGGGGCTGCGTCAATTCAGCCCCCGGTGTTGATATCAAACGTTGTCAATGCGAAGGCGTCGGTCTAACACCGCTGATCACGATGAGGCTTTCGCGTTGGATGGCTCATCTGCGAGGATGCAACGGAAGATCAAACCTCTTTGAGCTTGGTCAAGCTCGACACGGCCACCGAGGCGACGAGCAATTTGTACGCTCAGCGCTAGGCCCAGACCCGTGCCAGGTGTGGTGCGGCTAGGTGCACCGCGCTCAAATGGCCTCAGCATCCGCGCGCGGTCCTCAGGCGGAACGCCGGCGCCACCGTCTTCAATCTCAAACACAATGGTCTGATCGCACTGGAAAACGCGCAGCACATAATCCGGTGCGCCGTGTTTGTAGGCGTTCTCCAAGCCACTGGCGAGCAAACGGAGTAGCAAGCGCGGGCTGGTACGCAAAGTGCCGGCGCGCGGATCAATCTCTGCCCGCGCATGATCTGCGTCGGGCAGAGTCGTCTGCACGACCTCGTACCACAAGCTTGCAACATCGACTGTGCGCCAGTCATTTACCGCGGCGGGGACGGCGAAGTCCATGAACTCTGCGATATGCCGGTCGGCGAGATCGACATTGCGCATGATCGCTTGTTTGCTCTCGCGCGTGATTGGATCGGCTTCGGGCATGAGCTGCGCATGCAGCCGGATGCGCGCCAGTGGGGAGCGCAAGTCGTGCGAGACACCAGCGAGCATCAGCGCTCGATCCTGCTCTAGCTGGCTACGCTCATGCACCATATCAACGAAGGATCGCGCCAGCGCCCTTAATTCTCTCGGTCCGTGAGTCCTTGCCCGGCGCAACTGATCTGAGGACCAGCTTGCGTTCGCACCAAAGCTCGCACCAAATTGCTCGATCGCGCGCTGTATGCGCGACAGTGGCTTGACAATCATCCAAGTGAGCGTGATCGACATCGCTGTAACCAGCAACAAAACGAAGATGATCACCGGCCATCGCTGCGCTCGTTCATCCGGCCCGAATACGCCGCCGTCAAAGCCGACCCAACTAAAGCGCCCATCCGGGGTTGCGATCTCCAGCCAGGTCGTTTCCCGCCCCGCCGCCCGGCCGACACGGATTTCGCGCACTGACAAGCCGTGGGCAGTCAACTCCTCGCGCAGCACGCTGTAACGCGTGGCAATGGCTTTGCTGGCAGGCAATGGTGGCGGCCCAGCTTGTATAGCAACAGGCGCTGGAAGCGGCGCAGACGTTGGGCTGCCGTGTTGCAGGTTCTGAATCGCTACCGCCCAGATCGGTGCAATTGTTCGGGCCGCCGCGGCACCGCGCGATTGACCAACCAGCAAGAGCGTAGCCGCAAACGCAAGGCAAATCACAAACATCTGCGCGATGACCAAGCGTACAAAAATGCTATTGAACATTGAATTTACCGATCGTTTGGCAAAGCAAACGCATAACCCTCTCCGCGCACGGTAATGACCCACTCATG
The DNA here is from genome assembly GCA_046049785.1 of Pseudomonadota bacterium. Lineage (GTDB taxonomy): Bacteria > Pseudomonadota > Gammaproteobacteria > Burkholderiales > Burkholderiaceae_C > JBJOQV01. Next base: position 860 of record JBJOQV010000451.1, on the reverse strand, counting down.
CTTGGGATCGGCGTCGCGAAGTCTACGGCGTAGCCTGACTACTTGTACGTCAACGCTGCGGTTCGACGGAAGATAGGAACCGGGTTGAACGGTTCTGGAAAGCTGTTCACGGCTTATCGGCTTGCCCGGCTGCTGGCTCAATGCCAGCAGCACCTTGTACTCCGTGGCGCTCAGTTCCAATTGAAAGCCGTCGATCGAGGCGGTGCGTGACAGCATATTGATCCGCATCCGCCCCAACTGGCGCTGTGTTTCGTTGGTACTACTGGCCAACCGTTTGCGGCGCAGTAGCGAGCGAATTCGCGCCGCCAGCTCATCGGCGTCAAATGGTTTGGCGACATAATCGTCCGCCCCAAGCTCGAGCCCTACTACCCGATCGATGGTGTTACCGCGTGCAGACAGCATCAGAACAGGAAGCGCCGGCCAGTCCTGCCGTGCTTCACGGCAAAGATCAAGCCCATTGCCGTCGGGCAGCATGATATCCAGGATCAACAAACTGAAGGACTTGCTATCAAGCGCTTGCCTTGCCGCGGCAAGTGACGCTGCGTGCAGCACATCAATTGCTTGCTGTTCAAGTATGCGGGTGATCAGCCCGGCTAACTCAACATCATCTTCAACAAGCAACGCTTGAACTCGACTCATTTGTGCGATTTTACGGGCGTGCGGAGTAATTTCGGGCGCGATCGCTGTCACGTTACGCCGGCGTAACAATTTGTCGTGTTGTGTCGCACTGAAGTGGTGGTTTGGACACAGGCGAATCTCCACACTGTCGATATGAATTGCCCAACCCTTTTGTTGCGCCGTGAACACTAACGACACCGCCCGTTTGATCGCAGCGCACCGCTTTGGCTTTGGGGCCGGGC
>JBJOQV010000450.1:0-3223 GCA_046049785.1 Pseudomonadota bacterium | reverse complement strand
TCGATCAAGCCGTTAGACTAGACCTATCTTTTAAGGACGATTTGCCATGATGAAAGGCCAAATTGCGGGCTTGATGAAGCAAGCCCAGCAAATGCAGGAAAACATGAAGCGCATGCAGGAGCAGCTTGCTGACATCGAGGTCGAAGGCAGCGCCGGCGCCGGTATGGTCAAAGTAGCCATGACCTGCCGCAATGTGGTTAAGCGCGTAAGCGTTGATCCGAGCCTGCTCACGGACGATAAAGACATGCTGGAAGACCTGATCGCTGCCGCCGTCAACGATGCAGTGCGCAAGGCAGAGGCCACGAGTAGCGAGAAAATGAGCAGCCTGACGGCCGGCATGCCGCTGCCGCCGGGAATGAAGTTTCCATTCTGATCCGCCCGTCATGAACCCTGCCTTGATCAATTGGGACGCAGTGCTGCAAACCATCTAGCGCGTTCTTCGCGCAGGTTTGTGTGCAACGCTTTCCAACCAGGCAGATCATGAAACACGATATTTCCACGCTGATTGCGCAGCTCAAATCGCAAAACATCCATTCCATTTTTCCGCAGTACGTTGATCTGCACGGCGTGGCCAAAGGCAAGTTTGTGCCGGTGGACGAGCTGGGCACACTCGCAAGCAGTGGCGCGGGTTTTGCGGGGTTTTCCATCTGGGGCATGGGCCTGCCGCGCTCCGGCAAGCGGGCCGAATACTACGCGCGCGCCGATCTGGCAACGCTGCAACCAATGAGCTGGATGCCGGGTTACGCCCGCGTGGTGTGCGACGGTTTTGTCGCCGGCGAGCCGTTTGCGGACTGCCCGCGCCAAGTGCTCAAACGCCAAGTGGCGCGGCTGGCCAAGCATGGTTGGGTGCTCAACGCCGGGCTTGAGCCGGAGTTTTTTCTGCTGCGCAAAACAGACGCTGGTTGGCAGCAAAACGATGCACGCGACGTGCTCGACAAACCGTCATATGACTACAAAAGCATCACGCGCAGCCGCGCCGTGCTGGAAGAAATTGTGCGGCATTGCCAGGCAAGCGGCTTGCACGTGTACCAGACCGATCACGAAGATGCACTTGGTCAGTTTGAGATCAACTACGTCTATGCAGATGCGCTCAAGGCGGCAGACAATTACGTGCTTTTCAAAATGATCGCATCAAGTGTCGCCGATGCGCATGGTCTGACCGCATCGTTCATGCCCAAGCCGTTTGAGCACATGGCTGGCAGCGGCTTGCATTTTCATCTGTCGATTGCCGATGCCGCAGGCAAAAACCTGTTTGAAAACGGCGCCGATGCGCTGGAACTCTCTGCGCTGGCTTATCACTTTATCGGCGGCCTGCTCGCGCATGCCGGCGCGCTGTGCGCGATGGCCGCGCCCACGGTCAATTCCTATAAACGGCTGGTCACGGGCAACAGTATCAGCGGCGCCACTTGGGCACCGACCACCATCAACTATGGCCCGGACAATCGCACTTCGATGGTGCGCAGCACGCATGGCCGCATTGAGCTGCGCGTGCCCGATCCGTCATGCAACCCTTATCTGGCTCTTGCTGCGGTGATCGCTGCGGGGTTGGATGGTGTGGAACGCAAGCTGCAGCCCGGCGCACCAAGCATTGACGATTTGGAGGCGGATGCATCCAAGGCGATCGCCCCGTCGCTGCCGCAAGACCTGGGCGCGGCGCTGCAGGCGCTGGCTGCAGATACGGCGTTGGCAGAAGCGCTGGGCGGGCAAGTCGTGCAGAATTTTCTGCAGCTCAAGGGTGAAGAATGGCAAGCCTACCGCCGGCATGTCAGCGCCTGGGAGCTAGACCGGTATGCGGCGTTTTACTGATCTGCCACAATCACGGGCATGAAACCCATTGGCGCCCTGGATGCATTGATCAAGGCTTTTGAAGCGCTGCCCGGCGTCGGCCCAAAAAGCGCGCAGCGGTTCGCGCTGCATCTGCTGCAGCACGACCGGCCGGCAGCGCAGGCATTATCTGCTGCACTCGCAGCGGCAGAAAAAAAGATTGGCAACTGTGCGCGCTGCAATACGTTTACCGAGCACGATATTTGCGAAATCTGCCGCGATGAACGGCGCGATCCCAGCCTGCTGTGCGTGATCGAAACGCCGGCAGATCAAACGGCGCTGGAACAAACGCTGTCTTACAAAGGGCTGTACTGGGTGCTGATGGGCAGCCTCTCGCCGCTGGATGGCATGACCCCCAAGGCGCTCGGGTTTGAAAAATTGATCGAGCGCGCCACCGATGGCGTAGTCAAAGAAGTCATCATCGCTACCAATTTCACCGCCAGCGGCGAGGCTACCGCGCATATGCTGGCCGATCTGCTCAAGCGCCGCGGCCTGCAAGTCACGCGGCTGGCGCGCGGCATTCCGGTGGGTGGGGAACTGGAGTATGTGGATTTGCCCACGCTGGCGCAGAGTTTGCGGGAGAGGCGTGGAGTTGAAAAGTAGCTACGCAATATCCATGCGCTTTTTCAGGCAAAAGTGGTTGAAAATGCTCATGGATATTGCGTATCCTATTTTGAAAATGATGTCATTCCGAGCGTAGCGAGGAATCTCTTACCGCATAAGATGAGATTCCTCGCTACGCTCGGAATGACAATTGCCTAGACCGTCACCTCTCGCGCATTAATGAAACCATGACCATCGCCATTTTCTGCATCTTGATCGCAGCACTCTTGCCCATTGTCTGCGCGGGCATTGCCAAGCGAGGCACGTTCAACACGCCGCGCAAAGAAGGCGGCTACGACAACATCGACCCGCGCGGCTGGCTGGAGAAGCAGGAAGGGCGCCGCAAGTGGGCCAACAACGCGCAGGCCAATAGTTTTGAAGCGCTGCCGTTTTTTGCTGCAGCGGTGATCGTGGCGCACATGCTCGGCAGCGCGGGGCTGCTGCTCAACGCGCTGGCGCTAGCGTTTATCGCCTTGCGCGTGCTCTACATTAGGTTGTATATCACTGCCAAGCAGGGGCAGCGTTCGCTTGTGTGGACGCTGGCGTTTGCGGTGAATATCGCCATTTTTTTGTTGCCGCTATTCAAATAACAGCAATTCAATAAATCACGGAGACGATTCAATGAAGCAGCTTTTCGCAGCCGCGTTCGTGGCGCTTTGCGCTTTAGCGGGCCCTGGCTTTGCGCAGGGATTTCCCAGCAAGACCGTTACCATCATCGTTGTCGCGCCGCCAGGTGGCACTGCCGACATTGCCGCGCGCATGCTGCAAGAGCCACTGGGTAAAGCGCTGGGCACCA
>JBJOQV010000449.1:0-2760 GCA_046049785.1 Pseudomonadota bacterium | reverse complement strand
ACAATCTCGCCGCTTTGCGCGGGCGTACTCAGAAGCTCAGCGGAAAGTGTTACAAGTTGCGTACTGCCAGGAATTGCCGAAGCGACGCGCGACAATTCAAACTCACGAGTGACCACTATGCGAAGGTTGGCGTCTTCGCACATATGGGTAAGTCTCTGCGCCGGATAGTCAGGATCAAGAGGCACGTAAGCCGCGCCGCTGTAAACCACACCTACAAGCGCGACTACTAGTTCCACGCTGCGATCAAGGCAAACGCCCACCAGATCCCCAGGCTTGATTCCAGCATCCCGCAGCTGGTAAGCGAGAGCCCAAGCCATTCGATCGAGTTCTGCATACGTCACCGAACGGCCTTCAAAACGCACCGCGATGGCATCGGGCTGACCAACAACAGAGCGCCGGATCAGATCACCCAAGCGCAGGCCTTTTTCGTAGGTAACTGCCGTGTCGTTCCAGCGCTTAAGACGATCGATATCTGCTTGTGCTAAGTTCTCGTCTTCGTGACGAGCGGTGGTATCGAGAGGCGCAAATGCAGGTTGCCCTGCAGAGGCGGCAGAGGGGTTGCGCGTAATTACAGCGACCACGCGATTGAGTGAATCGAGCAATAGCGCAGCTGCGTCTGGACTAAAGAATTCTGTGCTGTAGTGCAAATCCAGCGTGATGGAACCAGAAGACTCATAGAAGTTAAAAATCACTTCGCTTAACAGGCCGAGCTTTCGCCCCTCTTGAAATTCGGCGACGAGCGGTTCAAATCCCGCGACGCTTAAGCGCGGATTCAGGTTGAAATACACGCCAGTCAGCGGCGGGCGATTGCCTGAGGAGGCAATACCAAGAGCGCGGGCGACGGAACTTTGTGTCGCAAGGGGATGTTCCAGAGCGTCCATAATCCGCGTACGGGCTTGAGAGAGCACATCGGAAAAAGAAGCGTTGTCTTGTAGCTGCATTCGAACGGGGAGGTCCAGCACCCCGTCTGCAATTAATGCATCATGTCTGCCAAGACTCTGGCTGGCAAACGGAACGCTGATGACAAAGTCATTGCGCGATGTGCGCTGCTGGATTGCCAGAGTGACAGCCGCGAACAGCGTTTGGAAGAGTGTTGCCTTATTGCCGGACGCGATCTTGCGCAACGCCGCAGAAACTGGTTGATCAAAAGCGAAATGAATCGTGTTCCCAGAGTACAACCGTGGCGCAGGCGGTTGTGTGTCGCCCAACTGCAAAGGCGCAGGCGGATTTTTCAAAAGCTCACGCCAATAACCTGCCGAAGATTGGGCCTCAACCGACTCCCAGCGAGCTTGCTCTTTTTTGCCAAATGTCACGGCAGATTCGGCGCGCGCCCATTGCGGCGCGGCCCCATGCAGCCTGGCGCGATAGGCAAAGGCTAAATCATTCAAGAAAACTGGGGTTGCCCATCCATCAAAAATCAAATGGCTGACCACCATATGGACAAACACATGATTACTCCCCACCCGGACAATGGCGGGTTTTGCCAGTGGTGACTTGTCTAGCGCAAATTCGTGCGTGTTGTTTGCATCGCAATACTGATGAAAAGCTGCCATCGGGTTGGCAGCCTGTGAGAAATCAAGCAAGGGGATATCGAGGGCGCGTGTCTCCGGACTTAACCTTTGGATGGGCTCCTCAAGATCGAAAGTTACGCGAAACGCGTCGTGCCGTTGCAGGACGTCTTGGAGCGCGGCAACGAGAGCCGTGGTATCCACGTCACCTTTCAGTGACAGGCAGATCGATTCGTTCAACGCTTTACGCGCGTTGGAATCAAAGTTTGCGGCGAGCCAGCGTTCCGTCTGACCAGGGGTAAGTGGGGCAGAGCGCTGAGGTTGGTCGTCGTATCCATCGGGCGGAGTAGCGCCGGGCCGTGGCGTAATGAAGCCCAGAGCCATTAGCTCGTCAAGAGCTTGTGTAAATACAGAGAAGATTTTGTCAAGCTCCGCCTCGCCCATGGCTTCTGTAACGAAATGACCAAACTGCTCGTACAGATGAAGACCGTGATAGCGCGCAAGGTAGTAGAACAAGCTGACGAACTTCTGATCGTCGTCCCAGCTCAGGCGCCACAACGACGCGCAGTGCACCGCTTTCACGGGTGCGCTGCGCACTGCAAACGCGGCATTCAATCGTTCGATCAAATTCTGCGTGCGCGCGTTGATCGTGCGGTACAGCTCCTGCCCACCTGCTTTCAGGTGAAGAAGGCTGGCGCGCGCCGCGGCGAGTGCCAGTGGGTGCCTGACGAAAGTGCCGGCAAAGTAGGTGACACCGGCTTCAGGATACGAGTCGTCACCGTACTGCCATGTACCACCGTCAAGTGCATCCAGCCATTTTGCGCTGCCACCGATGGCGGCGAAAGGCAGGCCACCGCCAATGATCTTGCCGTAGGTGGCGATGTCAGCCCGCACACCGTAGAACTCTTGAGCCCCACCGGGTGCCACGCGAAAACCAGTAACAACCTCATCAAAAATGAGTGCGCAACCAGCGCTATCGGCAATGCTGCGCAGCGACTTCAAAAACTCGCGCGGCTGCACCGTAGGATACTTATTTTGAATTGGCTCGGTCATGATGGCTGCGAGCTCTTTGCCGCGCTCACGCAAAATCTTGAGCGAATCTTCACTGGCCCAGTCAAGTACGAGGATATTTTCCACCGCGTTGGCGAGAATTCCGGGGGCCGCAGACAGAGAGCGGAGTTGTTTTGTCCCGCGAACAATAACCTCATCAAAAATGCCGTGGTAGGAATTTGTGAAGATGGCGATGGTTTTG
>JBJOQV010000448.1:0-3395 GCA_046049785.1 Pseudomonadota bacterium | reverse complement strand
CGAGCGGAATGTGGTAGCCCGTTTCGATCAGCGCCCTGAGCGCAGCCGCGGCAAATTCAGGCGTACCCGCAAACGCCACGCGAAGGTCTTGTGCTTGCATGCACACATTCTACGGCCTTGGCAGGCAAGCACCAAAAGCCTCTACGCAATATCCATGCGGTTTTTCAGGCAAAAAAGCTTGAAAAGGCGCATGGATATTGCGTAGTCTAATGTAAGAAAATCGCATGCCGTGCAATACTGAGACAATGAATCTCAATCAGGCAACCGTTGCCGTCAGCAACATCCCCCGGTCAATCGATTTTTATTTGACGCTTGGACTCAGGCTTATTGTGCGCAGCGATGACTACGCGCGCTTTGAGTGCGCCAACGGTGCGACGTTCAGCATTCATCGAATGCAGTCCGTCACACCTTCGCAAACGGTTTTGTATTTCGAGCGCGAAGACTTGGACGCTTACGTCAGGCATCTTTCCAACAGCGGCATAGTGTTTGAATCCGACCCGCAGGACATGGTTTGGCTATGGCGCGAGGCGCGTTTGCGCGACCCCGATGGAAACCCGATCTGCCTCTATTTCGCCGGAGAAAACCGGCTAAATCCACCGTGGCGGGTTCAGTCTTAAGCTCACATCTGCCGAAACAGATGCACATACGCGCGCGACACCACCAGCTCCTTGTCGTGCCCCTTTACTTTCACAAACAGCTTGCCGCTTTCTTCGCGGCGCGTGGCGGTGACGTGCTGCATGTTGACGATGGTGCTGCGGTGGATTTGCCAGAAGTTTTCAGGGTCCAGCTCTGCGCCCAGGTCTGCAAGCGGGGTGCGGATCAGGTGCTCTGCGCCGCTGTTTGTTTGCACGACGGTGTATTTGTCATCGCTTTGAAAATACAGCACTTCTTCCACCGGCACTTGAAACGTGGTGTCGCCGCGGCTGGCGCGAATCCAGCGCAGGTATTTGGCCGCGCCGCCGCCGGCATTGAGCGATGCGGGCAGTGCGCGCGTGAGCTGATTGAGGATTTTCGACAGATCCGGTGACGGCGCATGTTCCGCGAGCGCTTTTTTAATCCGTGCGATGGTCTTGCCAAGCCGCTCATCGGTCACCGGTTTGAGCACGTAGTCCACCGCTTCGCGCTCAAAGGCTTCTACCGCAAATTCATCGTAGGCGGTGACAAACACCACGCGCGTCTGTGCCTCAATACCCTTGGCCACCTCAAGCCCGGTGAGGCCGGGCATTTTGATGTCCAGAAACGCTACGTCTGGTGCGTGCTGCTCAATCAGCTTGGCGGCTTCAATGCCGTTTTTGGCCTGCGCAACGATTTCAAGCCCCGGCCAGTGCGCGGCCAGTTTGCCTTGCAAGTAGGTGCGCAGATGTTCTTCGTCGTCGGCAATCAGTGCGGTGGTCATGGGGTTCAAGGGTTGTCGATGGTAATGTTCTTGCCGTCTTTGATGATGCGCACGCGCTTGCCGTCGGCGCTGATCTCCACCAGCTTGCCGTCTTTCACGATCTGCACCTGTTTGCCATCGCCACCGATGTGAACGCTCTTGCCGGCCGAAGAATCCGGTAAGGGTGGAATTGGCGGGATCGGTGGTATCGGCGGCACTTCCGGCGGCGCAGCCGGGCCAATGTGCTTCGGGCTGCCAGACTGCGCCGCAGACCCCGGCGGCACATACGGCAAATCCAGCAACACCGCGGTGCCGGGTTCGCGCGCCTGCACCTCCACCCGCGCATCGCCGTCATACAGCACCGCCAGGCGCTCGCGCAGATTGGATAGCCCCACGCCACTGCCGCCTGCACCGGGCGCAAATCCCATGCCATTGTCTTCGACCTGGGCAAACACGCGGTTGCCGGCGCGCCAGGCACGCACCTTGACATCGCCGCCCTCGACATTTGGTTCAAGCCCGTGCTTGATGGCGTTCTCGACCACCGGTTGCAGCAGCATGGGTGCCATCGGCTGCCCGGCCACGTCCGGCGCGATATCGATGCTGTAGGTGAGCCGCTCGCCCATGCGGATCTTGAGCAGGTCAAGATAGGTGCGCAGCAAATTGGCCTCTTGCGCAATGGTGCCTTGCGCGGCCCGCGAAGAGGCCAGCGACGCACGCAGATAGCCGATGAAGTTTTCCAACATCAGCGTGGCCTTATCGGGCGCGGTCTGGATCAGGCTGACCACGTTGGCCAGCGTGTTGAACAAAAAGTGCGGCTCAATCTGCGCCTGCAGCATGCGCATTTGCGATTCGACGAGCTGCTTTTCGGTCGAAAGCGTCTTGATTTTTTCCTTGGCCAGCAGCTCGGCGATTTTTTTCTCTTCCCAGGCGCGGCCAAACCACATTGAAGGCCCCCAGACACTAAACGCATGTACTGCCACGCCAATGCCCCAGCCCATCAGCGGAAAGACAAACCAGATCTGCTTGGGCGAAAAAATCAGGTTGATCGCCGCCAGCAAGGCATTGACGAGCACATAGGAGAGCAAGTGGCCGTAAAAGCCCTTGATATCCTCCACGCGCTTTTTGGCCGCCGCGTAGGCCTGCTCCTGCCGGCGGATCGAGGCGCTCAGCGGCGCCGTATCCGGCCCCTTGCGGTAGCGCACCAGACCCAGCACATCGCTTTCCTCCGAGCCGTCGGCGTTCTTTTTGTAAGTGATCAGTGGCATGCCGGTTGCACCTTTATTTGCCATCCAGTTCTTGCTCACGGCGCATCAGTTCTTCGATCTTGCGCTCCTCCCAGTTCTTGCTCAGCCAGCCGCGCAGTACAAAGGTCTGCAGCGCCTGCACAGCAAGCACCACACCCCAGATGCCCGCCACCACCAGCGACCACGGGCCGCTTCTGGGCACCAGAAAGCCGTTCACACCCACCATGATCGGTATGGCGATGCAATACACCATCAGGTTGCGATAAAAGTCGCCCAACTTTTGCACACGCTCGCGAATCTGCGCCTCGCGCAGCGCGGGGTCCAGGACGGGGGCGGTATCTTGTTCCATACACGCAGCTTAGCGGGCGTGGACGCGCGCTGCAGCGATGGCGCGCCGAATCAACCGCAGCGCGGCGCGGATTGCAGGTAAGCCGCGCGAAATGCGTTTTAGATACCTCTACGCAATATCCATGCGCTTTTCCAGGCAAAAATGCCTGGAAAAGCGCATGGATATTGCGTAATGACAAATGACTTTGCCGCTGACGCAGCTTCAATGACGAAATGACGGGAGCATCGCGCCGCGTCATTGAAGCGCCGAAGGCGCGCAGTCATTTCGTCATCCGCGCGGCGTCACGCCGCCTTCTTGGCGCGCTTTTTGAGCTTGGTCTTGATGCGGTCCTGCTTCAGGCCAGACAGGTATTCCACAAACACCTTGCCTTGCAGATGGTCCATTTCATGCTGCACGCAGACAGCCAGCAAGCCCTCTGCATCAAACT
>JBJOQV010000447.1:0-3437 GCA_046049785.1 Pseudomonadota bacterium | reverse complement strand
TCTAACCTGCTCTACGCAGTATTTATGCGGACTTTGAGGTGAAAGTGGCTAGAAAAGCGCATGGATATTGTGTCGACGTGTTTTGCGTAGTTAAGAAAACGCTCAGCGCAAATTCAAACCTTGGCTTCCCGCTCCCGCAACTTAAATCGCTGAATCTTCCCTGTAGCCGTCTTGGGCAGCTCGGCGACAAACTCAATCGCGCGCGGGTATTTGAAAGGCGCCAGGCGGTCTTTGACGAAGGCTTTCAGTTCTTCTTCCGTTGTCTGCTGGCCGGGCTTGCACACCACAAAGGCTTTGGTTTTGGTGAGGCCTTGCGCGTCTGGCACGCCGATCACGGCGGCCTCTAGCACGGCGCTGTGTTGCACGAGCGTAGCTTCTACTTCAAACGGGCTAACGTACACGCCGCTGACTTTGAGCATGTCGTCGCTGCGGCCGCTGTAGGTGTAGGTGCCGTCTGCGTTCTTTACGTATTTGTCGCCGCTTTTGGTCCACGCGCCTTGAAAGGTCTCGCGGCTTTTTTCGCGGTTGCCCCAGTACATGAGCGCGGCGCTGGGGCAGTTGATATACAGGTCGCCGGTTTCACCGTCTGGTACGGGGCGGCCATCGTCGCCGCGCAGCTCGATGGTGTAGCCGGGTACTGGCCAGCCGGTGGTGCCGTAGCGCACTTTGCCTGGCAGGTTGGATAAGAAGATATGCAGCATTTCTGTGGAGCCAATGCCGTCAATAATTTCCACACCAAAGTGTTTGGTAAAGCGCTCGCCCAGGTCTGCGGGCAACGCCTCGCCGGCGGATGAACACAGGCGCAGGGCTACCTGGTCTTTGGCGGGCAGGGTGGGCGCGGCCAGCATGCCGGCAAAGCCGGTGGGTGCGCCGAAGAAGATTGTTGGCTTGGTGCTACGCAGCTCACCGCGCCAGCGTTTGAAGATCGCATCCGGTGTGGGCCGCTCGGCCATCAAGAGCGTGGTGGCACCTACGCTGAGCGGAAAGGTCAGCGCGTTGCCCAGCCCATAGGCAAAAAACAGCTTGGCGGCGGAAAAGCATACGTCTTGCTCGGTAATGCCCAGCACGCCGGTGCCGTACAGCTCTGCGGTGTAGTAGGGGTTGGCGTGGGTGTGCAGCGTGCCTTTGGGCCGGCCGGTGGAGCCAGAGGAGTAGAGCCAAAAGCCGGGGTCATCCGGCGCGGTGTTGGCGGCCACTGGCAGCGGGGCGTGGGTAGCAATGAAGTCTTGCAGCACTACAGCGCCTGCGGGTAGAGCAGTGGTGGGCATGGCGACGATGGTGGTTTTCACCTCATGCTTGCCCTGCTGCATCGCTGCTTGCAGCGTTGGCAGCAGCGCGGCAGAGACTAGCGCCGCCTGCGCGCGCGAGTGCTGCAGCATGTAGGCGTAATCGTCTGCCGTGAGCAAGGTGTTTACTGCCACAGGCACTACGCCGGCGTAGAGCGCGCCCAAAAAACTCACGGGCCAGTCATTGCAGTCGTGCATGAGTAGCAGCACGCGCTCTTCACGCCGCACGCCGGCGCCCAGCAGCGCGGCGGCCATGCGGCGGATGCGGTCTGCAAGTTCGCCATAAGTCAGCGCGCCGTGGTCATCGATATAGGCAAGCTTGCTGGCGCGGGCGGCGTTGCGGGCAATCAGATGCTGCGCAAAGTTGAACTGCGCGCCGGGCGCGGGCACAGGCGGCAAAGTGGCGGAAGCGGTTGCGGTCACGGGTGTGTCTCCTGTGCTCTCTTGCACTTTGCGCGGCGTCAAACTAGCTGCGGATGCAGTAATTTACCGGTTGCGGCTTGGTGCAAGATGAATTATTGTGCTTGTCAACGATAAAACCGATGAAACGCCATGTCAAGCACTATATTGCATGAATCAGGAGTGGCGGCAAATGAAGCCGTTACCGCAGAAAGTGAAGAACGCAGCCCGTTTTTAAGCGCGCTGGGCGAGCGGGTGCGCAACCTGCGCGCGCGCCGGGGCATGACGCGCAAGGCGCTTTCTGTCGCGGCGGATGTGTCTGAGCGGCATCTGGCCAATCTGGAATATGGCGTGGGTAACGCATCCATTTTGGTGCTGCATCAGGTGGCTGATGCACTGCAATGCTCGCTGGCAGAACTGCTTGGTGATGTGACCACTTCGTCGCCCGAATGGCTGATGATCCGTGAGCTGCTTGAGCGGCGTGACGAGGCCACGCTGCACCGCGTGCGTGTGGCGGTGGGCGAGCTGCTGGGCATCGGTGGTGCAAACAAAACCCGCAGCCCGCGCGTGGCACTAATTGGCCTGCGCGGCGCGGGCAAGTCCACGCTGGGGCAAATGCTGGCAGAAGATTTAGGCTTTCCGTTTGTGGAGCTGAGCCGCGAAATTGAAAAATTTGCCGGCTGCGGCATTGCGGAGATTCAAGCGCTGTACGGCATCAATGCCTACCGGCGCTACGAGCGGCGCGCGCTGGAAGAAGCGATTCAAATCTATCCTGAAGCGGTAATTGCTACGCCGGGCGGCTTGGTGTCAGACCCCGCCACGTTCAATCTGCTGCTCGCCCACTGCACCACTGTCTGGCTGCAGGCGGATGCGCAAGACCACATGAACCGCGTGATTGCGCAGGGCGACATGCGGCCGATGGCGGCCAGCAAAGAAGCGATGGAAGATCTCAAAGGCATCTTGGCAGGCCGCGCGGCGTTTTATTCCAAGGCGCAGTTGAGTTTGAATACCAGTGCGCAGCCACTTGAGCCCACGTTTGCCGCGCTGCGGGCGCTGGTGCGGCAGGCGCTGGAGATTGCGCGCTGACGCTTTGAGCGAGTGCTTTATCCTCGCTGCCGCAAGCGGCAGCGGGCAGAGGCGAGGGCGATTTAATTCCGCTTGACGCACTCCATTTCATGCATTATGCTGCGTTACTTCATCAGATACATGCATTATTTTGCATTTTAGGAGTCTCCCAGTGAGCGCCAATCTTCGCGTCGATTATCAAACCGAACCATCGCAATACAAACACTGGAAGCTGAAGTTCGACGGCGCAGTAGCCACGCTGGCGGCGGATTTTGATGAAAACGCCGGCCTGCGGCCCGGCTACAAGCTCAAGCTCAACAGCTACGACTTGGGCGTGGACATTGAGCTGAATGACGCGATCAATCGCATCCGTTTTGAACATCCCGAAGTGCGTACGGTAGTAATCACCAGTCTGAAAGACAAGGTGTTTTGCTCGGGCGCCAATATTTTTATGCTCGGCGTTTCCAGCCACGCGTGGAAGGTGAACTTCTGCAAGTTCACCAATGAGACGCGCAACGGGCTGGAAGATTCTTCCAAACACAGCGGCCTGAAGTTTCTCGCCGCGGTCAACGGCGCGTGCGCCGGCGGCGGGTATGAGCTGGCGCTCGCATGTGACGAAATTATTCTGGTGGATGACCGCTCAAGCGCAGTCAGCCTGCCAGAAGTGCCGCTGCTGGGCGTATTGCC
>JBJOQV010000446.1:0-3183 GCA_046049785.1 Pseudomonadota bacterium | reverse complement strand
GAACAACTGGCTCACCGACAAGATTTACCCCGTGGCCGCCCCGGACACGCCTTTGCCAAGCCACCTTGCGGCAGTGACGGTGGCATTGATCCAAAAAGCCCGGCAGCAGGGTTGAGTGATGCTTGCGCCGAGTGTTTTGCACTTGCAGGCTGCGCAAACCTATTTGAGTAGTCCAGGCGGTGAGGTGTTATGGCAGTATCCGCTGGGCACGCGTAACTACAGCTGAAGGAAGAAAAAAAGCGCATGACCAAAATTAACTCAGTCTTGAATGGCACTTTATCGGCAAGTGTCGTAGAGCCGCCATATCTGAAAGAAGCCCGTGCTGGCGCAGGTGGCCCGCATTCCCCTACAGCGTTAACGCCGAGCGGCGGCTGGCCTGCGGGTTTAGGCAATGCAGGCACAGGTGCGGGCGCGCAAGGGTGGCCCCCAAGTGCCGGGCCAACCGCTGCCCCCAACTTACAGCCCGCTGCGCGCGAGCCAGAGATTATTGTTTTTGACGGCTTTACGACCCCGGTCGTAGATCTTGATGGCAACGGGATTCCAGACATTAGCCATGGCGCAATGATTGCGAGCCTAATACGCGCGCAAACAGGCATTGAGCCGCGAAAAGTGAGCAAACAAACAGATAGCATTCCCACAGCCGTTTTAGCCGAGTTGTTGCAGCGCAAGGACGTGTCCAATCTCTACCTGAATTTCTCGGTGCGAATGGACGATCCAAAATTCCTTCAACAAGTCCAAGAGCTTGCGCAGCGCGGTGCGCATATTTACATCGCTGCGGGAAATATGGATGCCAACGGTATGGCGGCGCGTCTCAAACCGCATCCAAACATACATATCATTGGCGCTTCCGCAGGTGTCATCGGAGGCCCACCATCTACAAAGCTGGCTACTCTGCGCGTCGATAACATTACTGAAATTCAGAACGGCGTGATCGACCCGGTTCAAGTCGACGGGGGAATTGACATCAACCGGGATGGCCGGCCTGATGTGAGTACGCAGCTTCTGCAGCCCATTCCGTTTGATGCGCGGGGGCAACTGCTGAACGACGTCGATATCTCGGCGCGGTTGCCCAACGTTACGATTGACGATGTTTTCCAAATCACTAAAAAATTTAGCGCGGCACCAAAAAATGCCGTGGCGTCTGTTGGTGCGCTCAGGCGGCATGGTCTGATTGACTCCGATTTGCTTGATCAGATGAAAGAGCTCACTGGCCTCGACAAACGCCAGCTTGATCGGGTTTTTGTACATGTTCACCACCTCGCGGCTTACATGGACAGCTCTGGCGGCTTAGGGGGCATCGTTTTGTACCGCCTGTCTTGGGCTGGCCGGCTTGATTTGTTGCGACAGCAGCCATCTAACGGCCCTGCGTCATCATGGGCAACGCCAAACCAGCTCTCTGAAGATGTCAATGCTGCCAAGATGTAAATGAGCAGAGCGCATGCGCATGGCTTTGGGGCGCGGCAGGTGATGCGCGCTCGCTACGGCCTTCTCTACACTTTTGCAAGGGCTCAAATGGGAGCTTCTAAGAACCCTCGAACCGTTCGGGCTGAGCCCGTCGAAGCCTTTCGCTTTCAAATCAAATCAGTGTCTTACTGCAAATGCGTTTCGACACGCCTGTCCTGAGTTTGTCGAAGGGCTCAACGCGAACGGGGGTCAATAGAAGCTCCCAAATTCGCTTGCGAAATATCCACGCACATTTCCAGCCAATTTGGCCTCAAGATGCGCATGAATACTGCATAAAGCACTGCAAATCTCAAAATATTCACTGGCCCTGGTGCGGCCTCGGAGGCGCTTTGTGCGCACTGGGAAAAATACAACGCGGCGGGGTTTTTGAGGGGGCTGGGCACGATCCAGCACGCGGCCTGCCCTGCACCTTCACCCTAAATCCGCCAATCACGCACCCAGAAAATGTCGCCGCACCCGTTGCGGTAGGCCTATGTTTTCACGGTTGGCAGGGCAGTAAAGATTCCTAATACGCGCGCAAAGATCGTCTAACTAAGCTAACGCCATGGCAATCGAAAATTTGACCCACTTACACGCAAGAGGCTGAATTGGTCCACGCTTTCCGTCACCTTCGTCTGGCACTGATCGGCGGCCGCACACTGATCAAAGCGCTTCTGGTATGCAGCCTTAGCGCGGCGTTGCCTGCGGCCGCGACATCATTCCGCTGCACAGACAAGTCCGGGGACACCTATGTCACTCATGTGCGGCTGGACAAAAATTACTCGTACTTTCTGAGCTGCGAAGAAGTGCCTGCTCCGCCCCCAAAACCGGTAGTTGCGCAGACCACTGCGCCAGCTTTGCGGTACCCGCCGCAGGTGCAGCCTCAAGACCCCATGCTTGCTGGGTTTGACGCTGCATTCTGGCGCCGCATGCGCGGTGATCAGCGGCAGGTGCTATACGCAGAGCCAATTTTTCGCGCGGCAAAAAAGTATGGGCTTGATCCCTACTATCTGCATGCGCTGATCCGCGCCGAGTCCGGGTTTAACAAAGACGCGGTGTCTCCCAAAGGCGCCATGGGTCTGATGCAGATCATGCCCGCCACGGGCAAACGCTACGGAGTGGTCAGCCCGCAGCAGGAGCTGCGCGACCCGAACATAAACATCGAAGTCGGTGCGCGCTACTTAAGCGATTTGCGCCGCATGTTCCGTGATGATTGGTACCTGATCACCGCCGCCTACAACGCTGGTGAAGGTGCGGTCATGAAGTACGGCAATCGGATTCCGCCTTACCCGGAAACGCAAAACTACGTGCGCCAGGTTGAGCGGTTCTTTGCGTTTTACCGAGTGACCCAGCCGCGCATTTGATTGGAATGAATCCGCACATGAGTAGGAAGAAGATGGATTGCACGGTCAATGATGACCGTGAACTGGGTGGAGTGGGCGGAATCTTGACCATCTTGTTCTTGCCTGCAGCTTTTCAACCCGTTAAGAGCAACGCACTAGATAAACCAACCTGTCCGATGAATCGCTTTGATTGAAGGAGAAGACAAATGACTACAGTAAACAGAAGTGACTTGCGGCAGACCTTGACCGCTTTGTTGCAGCCGAGCACCTATGTCGGCCCCAACGGGCAACAAGTTGCGACAGCTACGGGTCCAAACGGCACTGCCGTTGCCGCCACAGGTAACCCAACGAGCGGTACGGGTGCTGCGGCGTGGGCTGGTACCGCGGCGCGGCCTAG
>JBJOQV010000445.1:0-7130 GCA_046049785.1 Pseudomonadota bacterium | reverse complement strand
TTTTCCACCGGCTGAAACTTGGACTTGTAGGCCATTTTGTGGCTTTGCTCAATCCAGTAACCCAAGTACACATGGTCAAGGCCAAGCGATTTGCACTGCTCGATCTGCCACAGAATGTTGTAGGTGCCGTAGCTGGCACCGGTATCGTCTGGATCGTAGAACGTGTAGACCGAAGACAAGCCGTCGGCCAGCACGTCGATGATTGAGACGATTTTCAGCAGCCCGGCTGTATCGCGAAACTCCACCAAGCGCGAATTCACGCGGCTGGCCAGCAAAAACTGCGCGTACTGTTCGTGGCTATCGTGGTCCATGCCGCCGCCAGGGTGGCGGTGGGTCTGGTATTTCTGGTACAGCTCAAAATGCTCGCGCGAATACGCCAGCGCCGCCACCAGCGGCTGCAGGTCTTTGTGCTTGGCAAAGGCGCGGCGTTGCCCGCGCGTGGGTTTGAAGTTTGCTACCGGCACACGCACCGGCACGCAGGCGCGGCAACCGTCGCAGTACGGGCGGTAGGTAAACAGGCCGCTGCGGCGAAAACCCAGCTTCACTAGTTCGCTGTAAACATCCGCATTGATCAGATGGCTGGGCGTGACGACTTGCGAGCGCGCCTGATGCCCCGGCAGGTAGCTGCAGTTATAGGGCGCCGTGGCATAGAACTGCAGTGCGGCGAAGGGCAGTTCTTTGAGGTTGCTCATGGAGTGTGGGTGGCCGGAATGCGAAACCCATCATAACGCGCCAGCACCTGCGCAAACAGGTCTTGCGCGTGCCACTGTTGCCAATCCACTGCGGTTTGCGCAACGAGAGTTTTCAGCCCGGCCAGAAAGTCGCTGCGCGGCATGGGCGCGGCACCCATAAAGGCCAGGTGCGAGGTTTCCTGCTGGCAATCGATCCAGGGTATGTTTTCGCTGCGGCAAATATGTACCAGCGCGGCCAGCGCGATCTTGGATGCATCGGTTTCGTGCGTGAACATGCTTTCGCCGTAGAACATCCGTCCTATACACATGCCGTACAGCCCACCCACCAGGTGCTCGCCGCGCCACACCTCCACGCTGTGCGCGTAACCCAAACGGTGCATCGCCAGATAGGCGCGCGCAATTTCGGGCACGATCCAGGTGCCGTGTGCGTACTCGCGCGCGCCGGCGCAGCGCTGGATGACGCCGGCAAAATCTGTATCCACCCGGATCGCAAGCGCGCCCTCACGCGCCAGCGCGCGCATGCGCTTTGCCAGAGACTTGCGCAGCGCAAAGTCTTGCGTGGCCAGCACCATGCGCGGATCGGGGCTCCACCACAGAATCGGGTCGCCTTCGGAATACCACGGGAAAATGCCGTTTGTGTAGGCGTCCAGCAAGCGCTGCTGGCTCAAATCCGCGCCGGCGGCCACCAGGCCGTTGGGGCGTGCGGCGGCCGCCTCGGGCGGAGGAAACGGATCGTCCAGTTCCAGATACGGGATCCGCATACGGGTAACTTGCATCAAAGTGGCACTCACGGAAGAATACGCCGATGGATAGCTCTGCACAGGAAACGCCGGCCCCCGCACATCTGGCACAGTTGATCGGCTGTCTGGAAGATGGTCTGCTGGAGCGCGACGCAGCGGTACGGCTGGCGCTGCTGGCCGCGCTTGCCGGGGAGCATTGCTTGCTGATTGGCCCGCCCGGCACCGCCAAGAGTGAACTAGCGCGCCGCCTGCAGCACGCATTTGCCGGCGCACGCTATTTTGAGCGGCTGCTCACGCGCTTTTCAGTACCGGATGAGCTGTTTGGCCCGCTTTCTCTCAAAGCGCTGGAGCAAGACCGCTACGAGCGCCAGACGGAGGGCTTTTTGCCCACTGCGCACGTGGCTTTTCTCGACGAGGTGTTCAAGGCCAATTCCGCCATTCTCAACGCGCTGTTGACCTTGCTCAACGAGCGGGAATTTGACAATGGGTCGCAGCGGCTGCCCGCGCCGCTGATCAGCCTGATCGGTGCCACCAACGAGGTGCCCCAAGACGAAGCGCTGATGGCCTTTTACGACCGCTTTTTGCTGCGCGTACCGGTAGGCCCGGTGTCGGATGCCGCGTTTGATGCGCTACTGGCGCTGCCGGCGAGCCGGCGCTTGCCGGACTGCACGCAGATCGCCCCTGGCCAGTGCGCGGCGCTGGCGCAAGCGGCAGAATCAGTGTTGCTGCCGCCGGACGTGCTGGCGTTGTTGCAATCGCTGCGCGGCTGGCTGCGCGAGCAGGACATTACGGTTTCCGACCGGCGCTGGCGGCAGATTTCGCGCCTGATACGAATTCAGGCTGCCAGCCGGGCAGCAGAAGCTGCCAGCCCGTGGGACGCATGGGTGCTGCCGTATTGCGTCGCGCACGCGCCGCAGCAGATTGGCTTGCTGATTGAGTGGTTTTACCGCGAGGTGGCGCGCGCCGCGCCGTTTGATGCGCCGTGGCTCGCGCGCGCGGTGCAAGCGTTTGAGCAGCAATTGGATATTGAGCAGAGCGCCCGCGTCGAGGTGGACAGCGATGCCGGCAAGATGGCGCTGGCAAACAGCCTGGGCGGCGCCACCGAAGCTGCCACACCGCGGCTGGTGAGCAAGGGACTAGAAGCCAAGCTGGGCAAGCACTACAGCGCCGCGCATGTGGCAGCGCGCTGCGCGCAGGTGGCAGAGACGCTCGCGCGCGTGATCGAGCAGCACAGCATCATGCAAGACAATGCACGCGCCGCGCGGCAGGGCGCGGCCGCACATCTATGGTTGCCGCCAAGCTGGCGGACAGAAATTGAGCAGTTGCACGCGCAGGCGCTGATGAGCATCGGCACACTGGCGCAGCAACTGGCCAGCGTGCATGCCGGCTTTGCGGCCCTGCCGGTAGACCCTGCGCTGCTGGCGACCGAGCCGCCGCCAGTGCAGATCGCGGCCTAACGCGCTGACCGTGCCGTGCATCCACTGAACCGGCCTTTCCAACATCTTGAAGCGTTGCCGCGCGGCCTATGGCTGCCCGGCGTGATCAATTCGGTCGGGCGCGCGCAGCAGCGGCTGCCTGATTTGCAGGCATGGATGAGCGCCTTACTGCGCGGGGAGCTACCGCCGCCTGAAGCGCATTTTGGTGATGCAGATGCGGTGGGCGCGCTGCGCAGCGCCATCGGCGCGCTGGGCTTGCCGCGGCTGAGCCAGGGCAACGATGCGATGGCGCAGCAGATCGTGCGTACCACGCTCTGGCATCTCGATACGCTCGTTGACATGCCGCGCTACGTACCGCGCGCAGAGGCCATTGCGCGCATGGCCGACGCATTCAGCGCCGAATGGACGCTTGAGGTGCATGGCTGGGAAGAAGTGCTGGCGCTGTTGCACGGCCTGGGCGATTTGGCCAACCAGCGCTGGGACACGATGGCCGGGCGCTTGCAGTCGCGCAACTGGCAGGCCGCGCAGCGCATCAGTCAGCAACTGGCCGGCATGCCGCAGTTGGCCGCACTCATTGAACAGTTGGGCCGCGCTCAGGTGCTGGAACACGCACCGGATGCCGCCAGCGCGCAGCCCATGCCATCCGCGCAGCGCAGGGCGCTTGCGGCGACCGTGGTCGATACCCATCTGCCTGATGCACCCAGCGAGGTGCGCGGCATCAAGCGCAGCGCCGTGCTGTCACGCATGCTGGCCAGCGAAGCGGTGCAGATCAACCACCCGGTGCTGCGCAAGCTGTGGCGCGCGCGGTTCGCAGAAGGTGCATTGCTCACCTTTGAAGATGAAGCCGTGCTGCCGCAAGTGGTGCTGTCAGACGCGCCGCGGCCGCGCACGGTTGCCACGCAAATGGTCAGCGAGCCCAAGGCGCGCGGGCCGATGATCCTGTGCGTAGACACCTCCGGCTCCATGAACGGCGCGCCCGAACAGGTGGCCAAGGCCGTGGTGCTGGCCGCCATGCGCGTGGCCTTTGCGCAAAAGCGCCCCTGCAAACTGATTGCCTTTGGCGGGCCGGACGAAATCATCGAGCACGATTTGCGTTTTGATCTGCACGGGCTGGACGCGCTGCTGCAATTCATCGGCCAAAGCTTTGAAGGCGGCACCGATATCCAAGCGCCGATCGAGCGCGCCATCGCCCGCATCCGCAGCCGGGGCTGGCAGCATGCGGACGTATTGATCGCCAGCGACGGCGAATTTGGCATGACCCCCGCCGAACTCACCGCGCTCAATCAAGCCAAAGCCACTCTCGGCCTGCGCGTGCAAGGCGTCTTGATCGGCGACCGCGAAACCATGGGCCTGCTTGACGTGTGCGACGACATTTTTTGGGTGCGCGACTGGCGCCGCTACGGCGAAGGCGCCGGGCAGGCCGGACAGGGAGCGGGATTCTCGCCAGTGCATTCCAAAAGCCTCACGGCGCTGTATTTTCCTAATGCGCTGAGGAAAGCGCCGGTGATGCAGCAGGGCGGTTGAATTTCGACGTTCTATAGTGCTTTACGCAATATCCATGCGCTTTTCGAGGCAAAAATGGCTCGAAAACCGCATGAAGTATGCGTATCACATCTTTAGTCCCCTCTCCCGCGCGCGGGAGAGGGTTAGGGTGAGGGCCGCAGAACAAGCGCTGCAGCCACAAAAAACCGGCCGGGCATCATGCCTACGCACTATCCATAAGCTTTCCCAGCCACTTTTGCCTCAAAACCCGCATGGATATTGCGTAGAGGCCTTTTCTCCTACGCTGCGGCGGGATTCAAGAATGGATGAATCCGCCGCCTGCTGCGCAGGCCAGTGTGGTTTGAGTGTGCTGCGCTGCGCGCGGCTACGTGCCCTAAGGGGTTCGCGCTGGTAGGCGCGAACTCGTCGTGCGGCGCAGCGCATGCGCTGCGAAACCCCGCACTCCGCGCATCAAGCAGGTGGCCAGCCTGCTTGGCGGCGGCACCCTCACCACCTTTTACGTAGGCAGCTTTTGAAAAAGAGGTCAACTCCGCGACCGGCGTGACGGAGTACAAGAGCGCCAGCAGCGCCGCAGGCTGATGGAAGGCAGAAACGGTTGGCTGAGGGGCGGCACTGGCAAGTGCTCTACGCAATATCCATGCGGGTTTTGAGCCATTTTTGCTTGGAAAGGCGCATGGATACTGCGTAGTCGAATTCTTAGCTTGGTCTTGCTGCACGAGGTCAAACCTTCAAAAACTAAAAGCTATATAAATCATGGGGTTACGCGTGCTCTGCGCCAGCTTGTCCGCGCAAATCCGACGCAGCGCTAACTTGACTAAATCCCTCGGAAAAGCCTATAGTTGACTCATTCGCTAGGGTTCTTGGGTTGCACGAATCTGCAACTTTTGTGGCCCGGCAGCGGTTGCCGCGGCGCGGCATCTGCACCAACGAAGTCGAGGTGATGTGATGAGATTAACGACCAAAGGCCGGTTTGCAGTAACAGCCATGATCGATCTTGGCCTGCGCAAAGACAAAGGCCCGGTCTCGCTGGCCGCGATCAGCCAGCGCCAGAATATTTCACTGTCGTACCTTGAGCAGCTGTTTTGCAAGCTGCGCCGGCATGAGCTGGTAGACAGCACGCGCGGCCCCGGCGGCGGCTACACCATTGCCAAGCAAATGCATCTGGTCAGCGTGGCTGACATCATTTATGCGGTGGATGAGCCGCTGGACGCAACGCAGTGCAGCGGCAAGCAGAATTGCGAAACCGGTACCAATGGCCGCAAAGGCCAGTGCATGACGCATGAGCTGTGGGAAAACTTAAACCGCAAGATGGTGGACTATCTGGATTCTGTGTCTTTGCAAGATTTGGTGGACGCAGAGCGCGTGCGCGAAGCGCAAGCCGCTCAGGCGGCGCAGGGCGCGGTGCTGCGCGATTTGCGTGGGGCCGCACCCAGTGCGCCGGCTAACCCGGATGCGCGCATTGCAGCCTGAACGAGGCGCTGTCTGTCGAACATTGCAAACTTAAAGAGCATATGAAAAACCCGATCTACATGGACTACAGCTCCACCACGCCGGTTGACCCGCGCGTCGCGGAAAAGATGATTCCCTACCTCACCGGCATGTTCGGCAACCCCGCCAGCCGCAGCCATCAATACGGCTGGGATGCTGAGAAGGCCGTGGAAGAAGCGCGCGAACACGTGGCGGCATTGGTCAACGCAGATCCGCGCGAGATTGTGTGGACCAGTGGCGCAACCGAAGGCAACAACCTCGCCATCAAAGGCGCGGCGCACTTTTATAAAGAAAAAGGCAAGCACATCATCACGGTGAAGACCGAGCACAAAGCGGTGCTGGATACCTTCCGTGAGCTGGAGCGTGAAGGGTTTGACGCTACCTACCTTTCACCGCAGCCCAATGGCTTGATCACGCTGGACCAACTGCGTGCCGCCATCCGGCCAGACACGATTCTGGTCAGCGTCATGCTGGTCAACAACGAGATCGGCGTGATTCAAGACATTGCCGGCATTGGCGAAATGTGCCGCGAGAAGGGCATTGTCTTTCATTGCGATGCTGCGCAGGCCACCGGCAAAGTGGTGATTGACCTTGAAAAGACCAAGGTTGATCTGATGACCTTTACCGCCCATAAAACCTATGGCCCCAAAGGCATTGGCGCGCTGTATGTGCGGCGCAAGCCGCGCGTGCGGCTAGAGGCGCAGATGCACGGCGGCGGGCACGAGCGCGGCCTGCGCTCCGGCACGCTGGCCACGCACCAGATTGTGGGCATGGGCGAGGCATTTCGCATCGCCAAGCTGGAGATGGGTGCAGAAGCCGAGCGCGTGCGCATGCTGCGCGACCGGCTGGTGAAGGGTTTGAGCGAGATTGAAGAGACTTACATCAACGGCGACATGGATGCCCGCGTCCCGCACAACCTGAACATGAGCTTTAACTATGTAGAAGGCGAAAGCCTGATCATGGCGATCAAAGAGCTCGCGGTGAGCTCCGGCTCAGCCTGCACATCTGCCAGCCTGGAGCCCAGCTATGTGCTGCGCGCGCTGGGCCGCAGCGACGAGCTGGCGCACAGCTCGCTGCGCATGACCATCGGCCGCTTCACGACCGAGGAAGAGATCGACTACGCCGTCAGCGTGCTGACGGACCGGGTCGCCAAACTGCGCGAGCTCTCGCCGCTCTGGGACATGTACAAGGACGGCATCGACCTCAGCACGATTCAGTGGGCAGCTCATTGAGCCCCGTCAGGAGAACAACATGGCATACAGCGACAAGGT
>JBJOQV010000444.1:0-5342 GCA_046049785.1 Pseudomonadota bacterium | reverse complement strand
GCGTTTTTGGTGAGCGAGGGCGGCGCCTACATCACCGGGCAGAATTTGCGCGTGGATGGCGGGTTGACGCGGCATGTTTAGCCCGTCCGCCGCGGAAACCGTGAACTTTCAGTCCCCTCTCCCGCACGCGGGAGAGGGTTAGGGTGAGGGCAGCCGCAACGCATGAGCAGCATCCACATCGCCGATGTTGAAGCCGCCATCAACTGGTGGCGCGCTCGCGTGCCTGCCGATGCAGCCACCGCGTTAGGCGCGGAAGTTGGCGCGCTGGCGCACACCTACGGCCAAATGATCACGCAGCGCACTGATACGCTGGACGAAGAGTCCCTCTCGCTTCAAGCCATCCACGCCTTTGAAACCTGGGCCCACAGCCTGCCCGATTCCCCCTGCATCGCCATCTGCTCCACCAGCGTGGGCGATCCTAAATGCACCGGCTGCGGCCGCACCTTTGATGAAGTCACGCGCTGGACCGGCATGTCCGTGATTGAAAAGCGCGGCGTGTGGCGGCGCATTACCGCAGAAGGCACGTGGCTAAGGTTTACGCCGCGCTATGCGGACCGGTTGGTGGAGAAAGCGTAAGTAGACTACGCAGTATCCATGGGCTTTTTGAGCCATTTTTGCTTGAAAAACCGCATGAATATTGCGTGATTACTTTTGGTCTTTTGCGCCAAATATCAGCCTTGCATACCGCTGATGCGTAAAGTACGCCCAGGCCCATTCGCCAAGCACCAGCAGCCGGTTGCGAAAGCCGATCAGAAAATACACGTGCACAAACAGCCAGAACAGCCAGGCGGGCAGGCCCCAGAAGCTGAAGGTGGGTAGCTGCACCACCGCGCTTTTGCGGCCGATGGTGGCCAGCGCGCCGTAATCCACGTACTTGAACGGCTGCGCACTCTGGCCGCGCAGGCGCGCGAGAATATTTTTGGCAGCGCAGCGGCCCATTTGCTTGGCGCCGGGCGATACACCGGGCACGGGCTTGCCATTACTCATGGCTGCGGCCGCGTCGCCCACGACATAAATGTCTTCACGCCCTTCGATGTTGAGCGTTTCATTCACCGTCACGCGGCCGATGCGGTCAAGCGGCACATCAAGCGTGGCGAGCAGTGGTGAAGCCTTCACGCCCGCGGCCCACACCACGGTTTTTGCGGCGATGCGCGTTGCTGCGTCGCCTGTGCCGATGGCAATGCCTTGCGCGCTGATGTCGCTGACGCGGGCGTTCAGCACTACTTCGACCCCCAGCTTTTGCAATTGCACGCGCGCTTTTTCAGACAGCTTTTCAGAGAACGTAGGCAGCACGCGCGGCCCGCCTTCTACCAGCAGCACGCGCGCCTTCGCGGGCACGATGCGGCGGAACTCATCGGCCAAAGTGTGGTGCGCAATTTCGGCCATGGTGCCGGCCATTTCCACACCCGTCGGCCCTGCCCCGATCACAACAAAGGTGAGCCACGCATTGCGTTCGTGTTCCTGCGCTTCGGCGTGTTCAAAGGCACGCAGCATCTGGCCGCGAATCGCAAACGCATCATCCAATGTTTTGAGGCCGGGCGCATGCTGCGCCCAGTGATCGTTGCCAAAGTAGCTGTGGGTGGCGCCGGTGGCGACGATGAGTGCATCAAACGGCTCTATGCTGCCATCGTCAAACGTCACAGTCTTGGCGGCCTTGTCGATGCGCACCGCATCTTTCATGAGCACTGTGCAGTTGCGCTGCTTGCGAAAGATATGGCGTGTAGGCGCGGCAATCGCAGGCGCGGCCAGCCCGGCGGTGGCCACTTGATATAGCAGCGGTTGAAACAGGTGGTGGTTGGTACGGTCGATCAATAGCACGTCCACCGGCGCGGCGCGCAGGGCTTTGGCGGCTTCGAGTCCGCCGAAGCCGCAGCCAAGGATGAGGATGCGGGCAGTCATGATTACTGCGCCGCGAGCGGCTCAACGCGCGCCGCCCAATCGCCCTTCGCATCAATGTCATACCACTCCTGCGCCAGTTGTTGCGCCTGGCCAATGGCCTGCCACCACACACGCTCGCGTGCGGCCCAGTCGGTGGCGTAGTGCTTGAAGTCCGCGCGGTCGGGCACTTTTTGGTTAGGCAGCGTGGCAACGAACTCTGCGCTGGGGCACACCAGCACCATGGTGTCGAGCCAATCGCGGTGGCGGTCTTTGTGGGCCCTGCGCCAGGGTAGAAATTTGTCGAGCCAGCCAGGCGTGATCGAGCCGGAAAAATGCGGGTAGAGCGTGAGACCGTCCAGCTTGGTGTAGGGCAGGTGCAGGTGATAGTCGATGATGCCGCCGTCCCAGTACCAGCCTTCTGAGGCGCCGTGAATATCGCGCACGGCTTCCAGCACGAGCGGGATGGAGCCGGAGGCCAGCAGCGCGTCTTCAAAATTCAGCGCATTGAGCGGCACCGTGCGGTTGGTGAAGGCGTCAAACCGGTAGTCGAAAAACTCGGCGTGGCCGTGCGGCGCGTGAAACACCACGCGCTCCATGAAGCGGGCCAGCAGAGCGCGCGATGCCGTGTTGGCCAGCAGCGCACCGGCAAAGCCGGTCTTGTGGTGCATGCGCGTGGGGCCAAGCGCGCCCGCGCCGCGGTTGGTAAGCACGTGCAGGTGATGCTGCGTGTTTTTGAGAATCGCATCGCGCCGGTGACGCAACACGCCGCGCAGCAAGGTCTTGCCCACGCGGCTGATTTCCAGCGGCGTGGGCTTGGCACCGTAGCGCTGCTCTTCAATGTAAAAGCCGGCCAGATCGTCAAAGGCTTGCTCGGGATCGGCCGCCGCGCCGCAGGCCATGCGCCACGCGCCGATGGAGGCGCCAATCAAATGCCGCTGTCGCGGCGCTTTGGCAAGCCAGTGACCAAACAGCAGTTTGTCCAGCGAGTTAAGGATAAGCCCCTTGGGGCCGCCGGCCGCTGCGGGAATGCAGGCAATGTCTTGCGGGCGCAGGCCGTGCTGCCGGATCTGCGCGAGCGCGCTGCGCCCAGCCAGAATGCGCAGGCTCTTCATGCGGCGGGCGCAGGGCTGGGGCTAGGCTTGGGCTCGGTATGCAGCAGCTTCATGGCGCGCGTGGTGTCGCCGGCGAGCATGTCGGGCATGACGTCCAGCGCTTTGTCGATGCTGGCATCAATCAAGGCCTGATGCTCGCGGCTCGCTTTAGACAGCGCAAAATCGCCCGGATCTTGCGCCCAGCCAAAACTGCGCGGGTGGCCAATGCCGATGCGCAGGCGCCACCAGTCTGGCGTGCCTAGCTGTGCCTGCACGCTCTTTAAGCCGTTGTGCCCGGCAGTGCCGCCACCTTTTTTTAGCTTGATCGCGCCTGGCAAAAAATCCAGCTCGTCATGCGCGACTAACAACTGCGCATGCGTGAGCTTGTAAAAACGCAGCAGCGCGGCCACGCTTTGGCCGCTCAAATTCATGAAGGTCAGCGGCTTAATGATGAACACATCGCGTCCGCCCACCTTGGCTTTGGCCAGCATGGCGTTGAACGATTTATCTTTGGCAAACGATGCGTTCAGGCGCTCTGCCAGCCGGTCGGCAAACCAAAAGCCGGCGTTGTGGCGGGTCTGTTCATACTGGTCGCCGGGGTTGCCCAGGCCGGCGATGACCTGGATGGGTGTGGATGACATCGCGCTAGGTTAGCAAATCGCTGGTTGCGATTTATAGCGGCAGTACGCAATATCCATGCGCCTTTTCAAGAATTTTTGCCTCAAAAGGCGCATGGATATTGAGTAGAAGCTTTTCAAAACTGCGCTACTTGCGCCCCACCAGATAAGTGACGCCCTGCGGGCCGTAAAACTCTGCATGCGGCGTGTGCGCCTGCAGGTGAAACACATCGCCCACGGCGTAGGTGCGCGATGCACCACACAGGCGCAAAAAAGCCCGCATCGCTGCGGGCTTTTTGCTTTGCAAGCAGAGAAGATTACTTTTTCTTGTCTGCTGCCGGTGCGGCTGCCTTGGCGCCTGCTGCGGGCGCGGCGGCCTTGCCACCGGCTGCCGGCGCTGCGGCGGGCGCTGCTGCGGCCGGTGCGGCTTCTTCTTCTTTGGCGCCGCCTGGCAGCGTGACCGATGCCACCACCGGATCGCCCTTGCCATGCGTGACCACGCGCACGCCCTCGGGCAGCTTGATCTCGGACAGATGCAGCGATTTGCCCGCCACCATGTTGCTCAGGTCAATAGCGATGAACTCGGGCAGCTTGGCGGGCAAGCAGGCCACGTTCACTTCATTGAGCACGTGGTTCACGAGACCCTTGGACAGCTTGACCGCGGGCGAATTTTCCGCGCCGGAGAAGTGCAGCGGCACTCTCATGTGAATTTCGGTGTTGGCATCCACGCGCTGAAAGTCGATGTGCATGACTTGCGGCTTGTAGGGATGCAACTGGTAGTCGCGCAGCAGGGCTTGCTGCACTTTGCCGTCCAGCTCGAGTTCGAGAATGGAGGCGTGGAAAGTTTCTTTCTTCAGCGCATGCCACAGATCGTTATGGTCCAGCGCAATCTGCACAGGTGCCGCGGTGCCGCCGTACACAATGCCGGGCACTTTTTTGGTGTGACGCAGGCGGCGGCTCGCACTCGTGCCTTGCGTGGTTCTGGTTTCTGCTGCAATTTTCATGATGCTCTTTCAATCAAAGTACAAGCGCCGCGACCAGCAGCTTGTACCGTGTGCAGAAAACAGTCTGCACGCTGTTTGAGGCGTGTGCCTCGGTTATTCCTCCCCCTTCAAGGGGAGGTTAGGAGGGGGATGGGGTTCTAACGAGCGCCTTCATGCGCCTTGGAAACCCATCCCCACCCAAACCCTCTCCTTGAAGGAGAGGGAGTAATCGGAGTTTCACTCGATAAAGAGTGAACTCACCGAATCTTCACGCGAGATGCGCAATATCGTCTCGCCAAGCAACTCAGCCACGCTCAGCTGCCTGATCTTGCTGCACGCCAGCGCGTCGCCGCGCAGCGGAATCGTGTCGCACACCACCAGCGCATCCAGCACGCTGTCGTTGATGCGCGCTACCGCGCCGCCACTGAGCACCGCGTGCGTGCAATACGCATACACGCCAAACGCGCCGCGCTCCTTGAGCACTTGCGCGGCCTTGCACAGCGTGCCGGCGGTATCCACCATGTCATCCATAATGATGCAGGTGCGGCCTTCAACCTCACCGATGATGTTCATCACCTCAGCCACATTGGCCTTGGGGCGGCGCTTGTCGATAATCGCCAAATCGCATTCCAGCCGTTTTGCCAGCGCCCGGGCGCGCACTACACCGCCTACATCGGGGCTGACCACCAGCAAATCCTGCAGCGGCTGCTTCCAAATATCACCTAACAGCACCGGCGCTGCGTACACGTTATCGACCGGGATATCAAAAAACC
>JBJOQV010000443.1:0-8844 GCA_046049785.1 Pseudomonadota bacterium | reverse complement strand
TCGTTACAAAAGCGCAGGATTAAGCGTGTAAGTGCCAACAATTTCCGTATGCGCCAGCACGTGGCCCTGCATCGCCTTGCGTACATCCGCGCCCGTGAATTTGCCTTGCACCGGCAGCCGCGCGATGCTCAGCGCAAAGACCGAAAACGTGTAGTGATGCACGATGGAATCGTTCCACGGCGGGCAGGGGCCGTCGTAGCCGTAATAGTCGCCGGCCATGTCTTTGTCGCCGGCAAACCAGCCGGTGTAATCGTTGATGCCGTGGCGCATGCCCGCCGGCGCGGCGCTGGCGCTCTTGCCGCGCGGCGTGATGCCGTTTGCATGGCTGCCCGCCGCAATGGCGGTGACGCCGGCAGGAATATCCACCAGCACCCAATGGAAAAAATCCACCCGCGGCAGCTCGGGCGAGATCACGCGGCCTTCCTGGTTCACATCGTCGCCGCGGCTGGGCACGTCGTAGTCGTGGCAGATCAAGGCAAAACTCTGCGTGCCCGCTGGTGCGCCGCTCCAGGCCAAGTGCGGATTGCGGTTGGCCGACATGGCCACGTGCGTTTTAGGATCGATCACGCAGAACGCAAACTCACCGGGGATGGGCAAGCCATCGGCGAACGAATCGCTCCAAAGTTTCAACGTCATCGCCGCGCCCTCTCACTTACAGTTGGTTGGCTACTTCGATCAAATTTCCATCGGGATCGTAGAAATATACGCTCATGATCGGCCCGCTTGCACCGGTGCGCTTGACCGGCCCTTCGATGAGGCTAACCGCGCAGGATTGCAAATGCGTGATCACTTGCGCAATTGGCGTGGTCGTGATCAAGCACAAGTCTGCTGAGCCGGGCGTGGCATGGCGAACGTTGTTATCTACCACCGTGCCCGCTTCATGCAAATTGATCTTTTGCCGGCCAAATTGCAGGGCAAAGCGCGGCACATCCGGCGTGCCAAAGCGCTGCGGCACCATGCCCAGCACGCGGGCGTAAAAATCGCTGGTGCGCGCAATGCTTGCCACGGTTAACACCAAATGATCAAGATGGCTGATGTGAATCATGCGCGGCCTTTCTCAAACCGTTTCTTGAATTTTTGGCGGCACCCGCAACCAGAACGTCACCGGCCCGTCGTTGACCAGATGCACTTGCATGTCCGCGCCAAACTCGCCGGTAGCAACAACGGGATGCTGCGCCTTGGCCTGCGCTACAAAGTGTTCATAAAGCTGCTTGCCCAGCGCAGGTTCCGCGGCCGGCGTGAATGAGGGGCGCGTGCCGGAGCCCGTGTCCGCCGCCAGCGTGAACTGGCTCACGATCAGCAGGCCGCCGTTCACTTGCGCCACATTTAAATTCATCTTGCCCGCGTCATCTGGAAACACGCGGTAAGACAGCACTTTTGCGAGTAGTTTGTTTGCTTGCTCCTGCGTGTCGCCGCGTTCGGCGCAGACAAACAGGAGAAGGCCGCGGTCGATTGCGCCAACGACCTGGTCCGCCACTGCCACCGCCGAGGAGTGAACCCGCTGGAGCAGCGCAATCATTGCAACGTGATGCGCAAGTGTGGGTCAGGAACGCGCATGACGAAATCTTCAATGATTTGTCTGAGGATCCGGCGCTGCCCGCCAAAAGAAAGAAGCTTGTCCGCTTCAACTGGCGTACACCACACATAGTCGGTGTGCTCATGATTCAGTCTGACCTGCGCGTCAGTAGCGACCATGGCCACAAAAACAGGCGCGATTGTCATGACGTTGCGATCCGCTTCGTAGAATTGTTCGTGACTGTCAGACGAGTAGAACGCCAGCGGGACCAACCCGGTTTCTTCGTGCAGTTCGCGCAGCGCTGCCTGCCATGCCGATTCACCCGGTTCGATCGACCCTGAAACTTGCGTCCACCGTCCCTCAAGAACGCGTGACGCTCTTTTGAGAAGCAAGGTTTCAACGTTTGCACCGCGTGTTCTCAACACGAAACAAGCAGCCAGCGCGCAATTCAGCCTGAAGTCAGTGCCCGAATTCATGCCAACTCAACCCGCGCAAACTTACGCTTGCCCACCTGTACCACATACGTCCCGGCAGCGACCTTTAGCGCTTTGTCTGAAACCACCGCGCCATCAATCTTCACCCCACCCTGCTCAATATTCCGATTGGCTTCTGTCGTAGAAGGCGCAAGCCCCGCCTGCTTGAGCAACTGCCCAATCTGCAGCGGCGCGCCGCTCAGGTTCACGGTGGGAATATCCTCCGGCACACCGCCCTTGGCGCGGTAGTTGAAGTCTTCCAGCGCCTTCTCTGCGTCGGCCTTGGTGTGAAAGCGCGCAACGATTTCCTGCGCAAACTGCACTTTGAAGTCGCGCGGATTGCGGCCAGCCTCGCATTCGTGCTTGAAGCCGGCGATGGCGGATGCGCTCTGCGCAGACAGCAGCTCGTAGTAACGCCACATCATGTCGTCTGAAATGCTCATCAGCTTGCCGAACATGTCGCTGGGCGCTTCGGTAATGCCAACGTAGTTGTTCTTGGACTTGGACATTTTTTCAACGCCGTCCAAGCCCTCCAGCAGCGGCATGCACAGGATGCACTGCGGCTCCTGGCCGTATTCGCGCTGCAGCTCGCGGCCCACGAGCAGATTGAATTTCTGATCGGTGCCGCCTAACTCCAGATCGCTCTTGAGCGCGACGCTGTCGTAGCCTTGCATGAGCGGGTAGAGCAGCTCGTGCATGGAAATCGGCACGCCGGCCTTGTAGCGGCGCGTAAAGTCGTCACGCTCCAGCAGGCGGGCGAGCGTGTATTTGGCTGCGAGGCGAATCATGCCGTCTGCACCCAGCGGCTCGCTCCACTCGGAGTTGTAACGAATCTCGGTACGTTGCGGATCGAGCACCAGCGCGGCCTGTTTGTAGTAGGTCATCGCGTTTTCTTTGATCTGCTCAATCGTGAGCGGCGGGCGTGTAGTGTTGCGGCCCGAGGGGTCGCCGATGCGGCTCGTAAAATCACCGACCAGAAAAATCACGGTGTGGCCCAAGTCTTGCAACTGGCGCATCTTGTTCAGCACCACGGTATGGCCCAGATGCAAGTCTGGCGCGGTAGGGTCAAGCCCAAGCTTGATACGCAGCGGCACGCCGGTGGCTTCTGACTTTGCAAGCTTTTGTAACCATTCTTCTTCGGGTAGCAAAGTGTCAACACCGCGTTTGGAAACTTCTAGCGCATGGCGTGTCTTATCAGTGACGGGGAATTGCGGTGCAATCGTGGAAGGGCTGGTCATGTTGGGTAGTCGCTTTTGCGCAGCATCCGGGCGGTTTGCCCAGGGTTTTCTAGTAAGTCGTTGATTTTATTGAAACTTCATGGTCTGCTGAGCGGGCCACGTCGGTACAATGAGGGGTTGGCGCCTAAATGTTTGGTTTGTTTGGGTGCTGGGTCAATCACGTTGCGTTCCTGAAATACCGCACCATTGAAACCACAGAGTGCGGAGCCGATTGCAAAGAATTATCGCATCGGCAGGCAGCGCAGCATCAAAGAGTGGGGGCTTTTGCCCATGTTGGAATTTTTCAGGCGTGCCGTTTCACGCGGGCACGCGCAAGCTGTGGTGCAGCCTGCATTTATCGATACCCACGCGCGCACGCTGTCGCGCATCAAGTTTGCCTTTGCGGCGTTGATTCTGGGCGGCGGCGTGGCGGCGTTTGGCATTGCGCCATTTGCGCCGGACATTTCGCATCAGCCCAAAACGCTCGTGACCGAGCCGGTGCAGCTGATGCAAGTGCAAAGCGAAGCCGATGTGCAAGCTGAGCAAGACGACGCATTTGTGCGCGAAGTGCGTGTAGAGCGTGGCGATACGCTGGCCGCGCTGTTTGCCAAACTGGGTGTGGAAGACGACAAAGCCGTTGGCTTTGCCCGCAGCGATGCAGTAGCGCGCAAGCTGCTGGATGTGCGGCCCGGCAAGCGCGTCACCGCCACCACCGATGAAGAAGGCGAGCTGCTGTCGCTGCGCGCGCTGCTGGCGGCGGATGATACCGGCGCCCGCATGCTGTGGATTGACCGCACAGAAGAGAACAAACTCATCTCCCGCGAGATGATCCAGCCCTACGAGCGCCGTGTCGAGATGCGCAGCGGGCAGATTGTCAGCTCGCTGTTTGGCGCGATGGACGGCGCCGGCGTGCCGGATCACGTGACACAGCAGATGGTCAATGTGCTGTCTTCTGAAATCGACTTTTATAACGATCTGCGCCGCGGCGACCAGTTCCGCGTGGTGTATGAAATGCTTGCGCTGCCAAACGGCGAGACTGCGCGCGCTGGCCGCCTGCTGGCGCTGGAGTTCAAGAACGGCCCCAAGCTGTTCCAGGCGGTGTGGTTTGCCACGCCAGGCGCAAACAATCCCAACAGCGGCAATTTCTATACGTTTGATGGCAAGAGCCTGCGCAAGGCCTTTTTGCGTACGCCGGTGGAATTCACCCGTGTCTCGTCCGGTTTTGGCACGCGTAATCATCCGATTTTTGGCTACAACCGCCAGCACACCGGGATTGATTTTGCTGCGCCGCACGGCACCCGCATCATGGCCGCCTCTGACGGCGTGGTGCAGTTTGCCGGCGTGCAGCGCGGCTACGGCAACGTAGTGATCCTGGAGCACCAGGGCCGGGTTGAAACGCTGTACGCGCACATGTCTGGCTTTGCGCCGAACATCAAAAAGGGCACCAAGGTTGCGCAGGGCGACATCATCGGGTTCGTGGGCTCCACCGGCTGGAGCACTGGGCCGCATCTGCACTATGAATATCACGTCAACGATGTGCCGGTGAACCCGGCCACGGTGGCGCTGCCGGACGCAGAACCGATTGCCCCCAACTACTGGGGCACGTTTACACAGCAAGCCTCTGACATGCAGCGCCGCATGCGGCTGATGGCAGAAGAATCGCGCTACGCCGCTGCCGAATAGCCCGCTCACGCCACCCGCAATGCTGACCATTGGCCTGATGTCTGGCACCTCGCTGGACGGGGTGGATGGCGTGCTGGCGCAGTGGGATGCGCAGGGCATGCCCACCGCGCGGGCGTTTCACCACGCTGAATTTCCCGCCGGTCTGCGCGCCGAACTCTTTGCACTACAAGCACCGGTTGCGGGCGAGCTTGAGCGTGCCATGGCCGCCGCATGCGGCGTGGCAACGGCCTATGCCGACGTCGTAGCCGCTTTGCTCGCGCAGGCGGGCATGCCGGCAAGCGAGGTTGCCGGCATTGGCGCGCACGGCCAAACCATTCGCCACGCGCCCGCCGCCAAGCCGCATGGCTACACCGTGCAATTACTCAATGCCGCGCTGCTCGCGCAGCACACCGGCATCCCCGTAGCCTACGATTTTCGCAGCGCCGACATTGCCGCCGGTGGCCAAGGTGCACCGCTGGTGCCGGCGTTTCACGCGCGCATGTTCGCGCTACGCGATCAAACCCAGGTGGTGTGCAACATCGGCGGCATCGCCAATATTTCGGTGCTGCATGCCGATGGCCGCGTGCAAGGTTTTGATACCGGGCCGGGCAACGTTTTTTTGGATTTGATGGCGCAGCGCCACCTGAGCCAACCGTTTGACAAAGACGGCGCGCTGGCCGCGCAAGGCCGCGTGCATGCACCGCTGCTGGCTGCGCTGCTGGCGGAGCCGTACTTTGATTTGCCCGCGCCCAAAAGCACCGGGCGTGATTTGTTCAATGCAAAGTGGTTGGATGCGCGGCTCAGCGACGTCGGGCAACTCGACCCGGCCGACGTGCAAGCGACTGTAGTGGAACTGAGCGCGCAAACCATCGCCACCGCCATCAAACAATCCGCGCCTTACGCCCAAGCCCTGTGGATGTGCGGCGGCGGCGCGTTCAATCAGGTGCTCATGCGCCGCCTCACCGAACTCACCGGCTTGCAAGCGCAAGGCACCAGCGCACGCGGCGTGCCCGAGCTGCAAGTCGAAGCCCTCGCCTTCGCCTGGCTCGCCCGCGCGCGGCTGCTGGGCCAAGCCGGCAACGTGCCCAGTGTCACCGGTGCAGGGCAGGAGCGGGTGCTGGGAAGCCTCACAGCTTAAAAGTACATTACGCAATATCCACGCGCCTTTTGAGGCAAAAATGGCTGAAAATGCGCATGGATACTGCGTAACGGTGATTGGCGTCACAGCGATACCTAGAGTACATACGAAAACCTGTCATTCCGAGCGCAGCGAGGAATCTGTCTCTGCGCACGTTCGCGATTCCTCGCTGCGCTCGGAATGACAGGCTCGTTGACAAGCGCGCAAAACTACGCAGCGCCCGCCGGCTTAACCTGCGCCGACCGGTCCGCATTGCTCTGCGTCTCTGCATCCACCAGCGCACGCAGCTCTGTGATGATGGGATGCGCGCCTGCGTATCGCTTGCCGTATTCAAGATTGAAGAGGTAATCGAAATCCGGCGGGTTGGCGCCTTGGTTGTGCTGGATGATGGTTTCAATCTTGTCCAGCGCCTTGACGATCTGCGCCTCACGCGTTGCCATGTGCTCATACTCGTCCCATAGCGCGAGCAGCTCGGCCTGTAGCGCCGGCGGCGCGGATTTGGACAGCTCAATCAGATCGCGCCGCTCGCGGCCGGATTTATCCTGCTCCTGCGTTTGCGAAATAGCAGGTACATCGCCGTTGATGGCCTCGCCCAGATCGTGCACGATGCATAGCTTGAGCACGCGCTCAAAATCGAGCGGGCCAAGCAGGTCTTCAAACGTCATAGCCAGCAAGCACAGCCGCCAGGTGTGCTCGGCGGTGCTCTCTGTGCGCCCGGTGGAGGTGTGGGCCGAGCGCAGCGTATTTTTCAGCCGCTCGGCTTCGCGGATGAAGGTAAGCCGGCCATGCAAGTCAGACATCAGGACGCCGTTTCAACAAAGTCGCTCAACCAGGTAGTAGATGGACTTTATACCGCACGCAAACAACCGGTCTGGAGCATAAAAAGTGCTGAAAAGCAGTGCTTCAGACATGCTCTACGCAATATCCATGAGGTTTTTCGAGCAAAAATGCCTCAAAACCCGCGTAAATACTTGTTTGTACGCGGGGAGTTCGCGCTTGCAAGCGCTCGCCGTTCACCCGGCGGCAGGCAGTGCCTGCCGAAACCCCGCGTTCACCATGGGTATTGCGTATTCACCTTTAAAAGCACAACAAAAAGCCCGCATCGCGCGGGCTTTTGAGCAAAGCGAAAGCGTTTTAGACCGAGAAGCTCGATCCGCAGCCACAGGTGGTGGTGGCATTGGGGTTCTTGATCACGAACTGGCTGCCTTCGATATCGTCTTTGTAGTCGATCTCTGCGCCCACCAAGTACTGGTAGCTCATCGCGTCGATGAGCAGGGTGACGCCGTTCTTGTCCATGGTCGTGTCGTCTTCATTGACGACTTCATCAAACGTAAAGCCATACTGAAAGCCGGAGCAGCCGCCGCCCTGCACGAATACGCGCAGTTTCAGATCGGGATTGCCTTCTTCCTCAATCAGGGTTTTGACTTTGCTGGCCGCGGAATCCGTAAAAACAAACGGCGCGGGCATTACTTCAGGGGTAAGTTCAACGGGTGCGTTCATGTGCGTCACTCCTCAACAGCTTTAGTTTGCGGGCGAAACGCCGCTTTTGCAAGCCGCAAGCCCCTATGACTTTAATGGGTACTGGTCGCTGTCAGGGTTTGCCAGTGCGCTTCCGGGCGCCGCAGCGCCACATTTGCGTTACTTGTCGTTGGCGGCGAGTTTGAGCACCTGGACTTCTGGCGCTGTTGTTGCAGCCGCATTGGCGTGCATCAGGCGGCCATCGACCACGGCGCCTTGATGCATTTCCAGCGCGTGATAGAACACGTCGCCGGTGATGCGTGCTTTGGGTTGCAGCTCGATCAGCTCGGTCACATGCACGGTGCCGGAAATGCTGCCGTTCACCACAATATGCGCTGCATGCACTTCACCTTCGACGCGCGCCTGTTCGGAAATGACGAGCATCGATGAGCCGCCGTCTGCCGCGCGCACATCGCCACGCACCATGCCGTCGATGCGCATGCCGCCCTTGAACGTGACGTTGCCTTCAATCACCATGCCGATGCCCACCAGGCTTTCAATCGAACGCTGCTTAGACTCTTTTTTGCCGAACATGTTGAACCTCTCTGGCACTTTGCGATTGCGCGCTGTGTGCGCTAACCCAATACTTTATAGCGGACTTTATTCGCCTAGTGTGACGGATTGTTGCGCGCGCGTTGTACCTTGCTGCACAACCCGAGCCTGCACTGACTTTACTACCGTTCCTTCAGGCAAAACCACCGATCCTTCGAGGCGCTGAAAGCGGCGAAAGTTCACGCCCCACTGCGCCGTTGCCGTTTTGGCATCGCTTGTATTGTTCGGAAACATCAAGGTTGTCGGTTTGCCATTTTGGGTGGCGTTGACCACCAGTTGCAGCTGGCCTTGAAAGTCGCGGTCGGGTCTGCCACCCTGCATCACCAGTAGCTTGTAGCGCAGCGTGCCGGTGGCGCCGTCGGGCTGTGCGCTCAGGCTGCGAATGGCAACTGTGCCGGGCTCCGCGCTGGCCGGCATCAGGCGCTCAAAAAAGCCCATGTCTTCTTTGAGCTTGGTGTTTTCCGCCTCGAGTGTTTTGACTTGCTTGGCTAGTTGCTGCTGCGCGCTTTTTTCCATCGACAGCTTGCTCTCTGCCTCGTTAGCCAGCTTGGTGAGCTGGTCTTTCTCGGCAGTCAGCTCCGCAATCTGGTCGCGCAGCGTGGCCAATTCAACCTGGATCTCGTCTTTGTTAAAGCCGGCAAAGCGGCGGCCGTAGTCGTAGGTGTACATCGCCACCGCTGCGCCCAGCCCAACAATTACGATGCCCGCCAGCGCTTTGACCGGCCAGGGTACGTGGGTTTTGACCGTCAGCTTTGGTGCGCTGACTGT